>JALUZI010000078.1 GCA_027012045.1 Desulfurococcales archaeon | reverse complement strand
AGTGGTTCGGCCCGGATTACAGTGTCGAGTCCAGCCTGCCAGGCCAGCTCACGATTAGATACTCTTACCCGGTATACCTCCCTCAGAGGGAATGGAGAAGGTTCTACGAGGAAATGATAAAGAGTAGGTGCAGGCCCATAGTCAGGAACTGGAAGGGATACACCATAATACTAGTAGCCCCAGAGCAGGAGAGGGAGAGCAAGAAGAAAATAAACACGATCGCAGGCTTAATCCTAGCCCTAACCACACTCTTCACACTCTACCTCAGCGGAATATACCTGAAGGACAGCATGGAGACATACGGGTACACGGGCAAGCTAAACCTAATACCCGCGCTCTACGTGCTAGGCTTACTGGGCCCACTCCTAATACATGAAGCCGGGCACTGGAGCATGATGAGGAAATACCGCACTCCGAGTAGCATGCCCTACCTACTCCCCGCTCCACCTCTCCAATGGGGGTTCCTCGGAACATTCGGAGCAGTCATCAACATGCGGTGGATACCCCCGACAGTCGACGCACTGGCAATAATAGGCGTAATGGGCCCACTAGCAGGGTTCCTAGCCGCTATACCAGTCACAATATGGGGCCTCAAGATGAGCCTAGTAGTCCCAGCCTCAGCGGCCCCCGGGGGAGGATACATACAGGCCTACCCGCTCATATTCCTCCTACTGGGAGAGCACTATCTCCCAAACATACCGCAGGGAAGCATTGTTCTACTCCACCCACTAGCGTTCGCCGGGTACATCGTGTTCCTAGTCACCTTCCTCAACCTAATACCAATAGCACAGCTCGACGGGGGACACATAATAAGGGCAGCACTCGGCGACAGGGGCCATAGAGTCATAAGCAACGCTTTCCTCGTCCTCCTACTAGCCTTCAGCATAGTGGAGAGCTTCCTACTGCTATTCGCGCTAATAGCCTTCACCCTACACATAATGTCGAGGGGACGCCATCCAGGTCCAGCTACCCCCGTGGAGGAACTAGGCCTCCCGGGCCAGCTTGCCGTCGTAGTGTTCTTCGTATTGTTGCTACTAACGTTTCCTATCCCACTAATATAACGCTGGTGCAAAGGAGTTTAACCGTAGAACCATCCTGGCAGGAAAGCGGGGCTTACTAGGATAGCAGCCGGCGGATCCTGAGGGGAAAAACCATAGGGATCAACGGTATAGAAGGGCCGTGCCTATGTGTGGACAAAGATTATGTGGTTTAGGGGGATGTAACCTCCCCGGTGTTCGCCGGAGTCCCTGGAAGCCCTCCAGTCGGGAGGGACGGGAACTGGTCCTTCATCTGCTGCGCCGCAACCATCTGCGCCTCCTCGAGTATCTTCCTCGCCTCCTCTCCCACAGCCTCGTCCATAGGTATCTCCATGAATCCAGCTGAGCTCATAGCTAGCGCGTTATGCAGCTCTTCCACTGTCTGCATTATATCTATGTACGCGTCCGGCATCACGTTCGCCATCTGGCTAGCCACCAGTTTTATCGCGCCCAGCGCGGGGACTAGGTCCTTGTACACCTCGCCTACAACGAGGACTGTTTCAAGCCTGGTCTTAGCCCTCTCGAGGGCGAACTTAATGGTCATGACTCCCTTGGCCACCTTCCTTATCTCAGCGACCTCGCTCGCGTACATCTTCGCTTTAGCCATGTCACCATGCTTGTAGGCGTCGACAACCTTCTCGAACAGCTGCTGGTCCCTCGCCTTCAGCTTTGTTATCACATAGTCCATCTTGGATATGTGGGCCCCGAGCTTGTATATCGCGTTGCTAACCTGGTATTTCAGGCCGGGGCTAGGGTTTATGATCTCCTTGAAAGTGTCCTTTATAGCTCCCCTCACAGTCTTCTTCGGCCCTGTCCAGTTTTTACTGAAGTTACCTAGGCTGGACATTGTGTTTTTTCACCAGCCAACAATTATTACCCAATGCTTATTTAACGGGGACTCCCGGTCTTACCATCTGACCCCTTATATACACTGGTATTACAAAGAGTAACACCGAGACCTGCCACGCAGGAAGACTAGAGGTGTTATTCATGGCTATAAAAGTAGGAGATGTCTCCGGTTACCTCGGCCTCGAAATCCACGACCCCTACGGCAGGATATTCGGGACACTTGTCACCTTCTACAGCAACGTCCACGGGGAAGTAGAGGGGTTCGAGGTCAAAGTCTCAGACGACAAGATAGTCCACATCGAACCCGAGAAGATACGGGTCGAGGACGGGAAGCTCGTAGTCCTCCCCGAGTGGAAGTACAGGGCCACCCGGGTCATAGAAGCCCTCGACAGGGCCCTCAAGAGGAAGAAGGCCATAGAGAAAACCCTGAGCCAAACCGACCTCCCCGGGAGCGTGATAGAAACATACCTGAAGAGGCTGAACGACGACATTAAGAGGCTTAAAGACGAGGCGGCGAAGGCTAAGACCGAGATAAAAGTCAGGATAAACAGGATCGAAGACGAGGTCCTACACGTCGACAGGGCCCTCGTGAACCTCCAGATAACCTATCTAAGCGGAGAGATAAGCGACACAGCCTACAGGAAGAGCAGCGAGCAGCTAAAGAGGATAAAGGACTGGCTACTCGAGGAGAAGAGCGACGCCAGATCCACGATAGAGAAAATAGAGAAGCTCGAATCCAGCCCAGTCCTCCTAGCCGAGACACCTAAACCAAAAACCAAACAATCCCCACAGCCCAGCGCGCCCGTGAACGTTAAACCTGACGATGTTGTGGTAATGCTAGGCGGAGAGTAACCCTTCCCACCTTTCGATTGGTTATTATTTCTTAACACTATGACTATCAGAACTCCTATGCGGGTCCTCCAAAAATACCCTGGAACCCCGTAGTGATTAGTATTTGTGGATAGGAGATAGGGCTATACTTATTTCCTGGGAACGTATACTGGGCTCCTCCGGTTCCTTGTGTAGAGCGCTATTACTCCCTTCTCCTCCATAATCTTGAGGAGCTTCCTGGCGCTTGAGAGGGTCATATTGTACTTCTGGGCGACCTTGAACGGTGTCCAGTAGGACTCCTTGGGGAACTCCTTCTCGGCTCTCTTAACTAGCTCTGCTGGCACTGCCACGTTGTATACTGCCTGTTCAGTTGCGCTCCTGGCTTTCTGGACCTGGGCTGCCTGCTTC
>JALUZI010000077.1 GCA_027012045.1 Desulfurococcales archaeon | reverse complement strand
CAAAGACTTTTGAGAAATAGTTATCAAATCGAGTTATGAAGTTAAGAAAAAGGGTCAAAGTCCCCATAAAGTTTCTTTTCTTAAAAAAGATACATAACCTACCCTTAGTAGTAGTTTTATTTTTTTTTGAAATGTTAGTCCAAAAGCGTTAGCTTTTGGTTCACCTATTGATTACTCTTTATTAAATCAGATGTTAGTCCACGAGCGTTAGCGAGTGGCTCACCTATTGGATAAACTTTTCGAAAGCTATTTACTTACGAATATTATATTAATATACTTACTTTACGCGCGCGCACGCGCGCGTATAGAGTGTCTTATATAATATCTTGTAATATGTAATATGTTGGGGCTCAAAAAGTCCGAAATTTCGGGTTTTTACTGCTTTAATTACGAAATTTTCAGGGTTAAATGCGAAATTTTCAGGGTTAAATGCGAAATTTTCAGGGTCTTAAATGCGAAACTTTCAGGGTTAAATACGAAGTTTATAAACGAAATTCTTGTAATATATTCGTAAATTATATATAATCACATAAAAAAGGTTTTAAAAATGGCTAAACTTATTCAAGCAAATGAATATTTGGAAGTTAAAAAAGCTGATGTGATTGTAAGAGCAAGATATAAATTAAATCCTTTAAGTTTAAAATTTATAACCACTCTTATTGCAGGACTTAAAAGAAGTGATGATATTAATGAAATTTACCAATTTAGAGTAAAAGATTTTAAAGAACTCACAAAACTAAAAAGAAAAGATTTATATTGGGCTATAAAAGAAGCTCTAAAAGAACTCTTAGAAAAGCCTATTTATATACCAAAAGGCAAAACCCCAGATGATAATAGCTTCTTAATGCTTAATTGGGTAGCAAGTGCAGAATATAAAGAAGGAGAGGGGATAGTTGAGTTTGAAATAAGTAATAAATTAAGACCATATCTTTTAGAAGCAAAAGAAAAATTTTTAAAATATAAACTTGAAAATATTTTACCACTGAAAAGTGGATATTCAATTAGAATGTATGAAATCTTGAAAGATTGGCTTGAACTTAATAGCAGATATGGAAATAAAGCTGAAAAAATTATTAGTTTAGATGAATTTAAACAAATTTTAGAAATACCCAAAAGTTATCGTTTTAATGATATAAAAAGGTTTATTCTAAATAAAGCAAAAAAAGAACTAGCAGAACACACAGACATAATATTTGACTATGAAGAAATAAAAACAGGTAGAAAAGTAACTCATTTAAAATTTATTATTCAACCAAATCCTAAAAAGAGCTTGCAAGAAGAAAAGAAAGCTCAAAATTATGATTTAAAAAGCCAAAAACACTTTGTATCTTTCTTGAGAAAAAATTATAATGGAAATTATAGAACATTTGGATACAAAACAATAGATGACAAAATTTACTGGTTAAAAATGAATGGTGATGGTTTAGTATATGGAACAGGAGAACACGGACTAAAAGACTTTAATTCTTTTGAAAGTAAAAGAATTTATAAAATCTGGTATGAAATTGCAAAAGAAAATGAAGAATATTATGAACTCTTAAAAAGTGGACTTGATTTTGAAGATGTTTATAAAAGAGATGCTGACTTTAGGTTAAACTTTAACAAAATAATTGAGGAACTAAAGGAAAAAGGGAAAATATGAGTAAATTAGATAAACAAAAAGAAAAAGTCTCAAATTATAGACTCATTTGGGGCTTAACTTTAACAGCTCTTTTTGGAATGATAGCATTTATATTCAATTCATTTGATAAATTACCTTTAGTTAAGCAATATTTGGTAACTTTTGGATTTATTGCTATAATCGTTATAGTTTTATACCTAAGTTGGAAACTTAAAAAAGAAACTGATAAATTGGAGGATTTAGAATGAATGGGATATTACTAGGAATAATTGGAGGGTTAATTGCATTAATAGGGATTATTGTGATTTTTAACCAAGAAAAACATTCTGCAGAGCACAAAAAGTGATTTTTTTTTGTTAGATTTACTTAACATAATATATTTACTATAGAATAAGGTATCATATTACATATCCAAACATAATGAAGAATATAGTATAAAAACGAACTTTTAAATATTGAACTTTATATAATTTAGGTATAATCTAGTATAATTTTAGTATAAGCAATGGCAAAATTTAGTATAATAGGGTATATAAAATCTGTATAAAAAAGTAGTATAAATTTTGTTTCAAAAAATGATGAATTTCATTTTCCCCTATTATATATAAAATATTATTACTAGGAGAACTTATATGGAAGACTACAAATACTCAACAATTGAAGAAATTATCAAAAAAAATTCTCATCTAAAAAATGAAGAACTTGCAAAAAAAATTGGTAAAAGTATCTCCTGGGTAAAAGCCTTTAAGGCTTTTATGAGAGCTGAAGACAAAGAAAAATACAAAAATACACAAAACCCAATTTATAAAGCAATTTATAACATTTGGATTAAAGACCCACGAGCACAAAAGAAAGAAGAAGAAAAAAATTTATTAAAAAAACTACAACAAGAATTAGAAGAGTGTGAAGAACTGCTGGAAGATTATGAAAATAATTTTTTTGAATGCAAAGACCAATACAAAAAAATAAAAAAAGATTACGACTATCTTTTGAAAAACTTTGAAAAAGAAAAAGAAAAAATTGAAACTAAATTCAAAGAAAAATACTCATATATTGCAAGAGAATGGGTTAAAGTAAAAAATGAACTAGAAGAAGAAAAACTTGAATACTATGCAATGAAAAACGAATACTATCAAAACGCAAGAAACTTAAAATTAACTATTAAAGCATTGGTAGTTATTATTGTATTAGAAACCATTATGTGTATTTTTAAGCATTAAAAGCCTTTTAAGGCGTTTTTTTACCTTTTAGGCTATTTACCCCTTAAAAATCTCTCGCGTGGCTCAGAGGGGCTGAAAAGGGCATAAAATGAGCTATTTTTTTGTAAGGGGTAATCTTAACTCAAAAAAGTAACTTAAAAGAGAGACTAAAAAAAGACTTTCTTTAATCCAAAGACTTTCTTTAATCCAAAGACTTTTGAGAAATAGTTATCAAATCGAGTTATGAAGTTAAGAAAAAGGGTCAAAGTCCCCATAAAGTTTCTTTTCTTAAAAAAGATACATAACCTACCCTTAGTAGTAGTTTTATTTTTTTT
>JALUZI010000076.1 GCA_027012045.1 Desulfurococcales archaeon | reverse complement strand
CGGTAGCTCCATGCTAGGTCAACGATTATAGGAGAATTATGCTCTAGCGCCGTGTCTATGAGCTGGCTCCACCCGGGCTCTTCTTGGAATACTAGCTTGTCCCTCGTGACTTTTATGATTACGTCTACTATTCCAGTGTCCTGGAGGGTTGCCAGTTCCCTGTACAGGTTGTCCAGGGTGCTCCTGTGGGGCGATATTTCCCTGAGCGCCTGGCATATTATGATGGGTATGTGGTAGTAGTTGTTCAGTACTGCTTCAAGCTTGTCTTCAAGGCCGGGGTAGTCGGCTAGCAGCTTCTCCTTTACGAGTTCGAGGACTCGCTTGGTGAACCATGTCTCATCGCTTCTCGAGCTGCAGATGGTGTCTTTCCTCTTCATGTCCTCCTTGTAAACCCATATCGAGTATAGGTAGAGGTCTATGAAAGGCCTGGGAGAGCCCGGTGGGAGGCTCGCCTCCACCTTCCTCTTGAGCCTCCGGAGTATGTTCCGGGAGTGGTCTGTTAGCCCGGGCATTAGTGCTACTAGAGCATCCCCGGTTAGGCGCTGCGTGTTTATGCTGTACGGGACGAATATTACCGTCTTCCACCTACCCTGGACCCTGAACTTGTAATACGCTACTCCCCCCTGGACCTCCAGCTTCCCTTCCCCGGGCCCGGCTCCAATCAGGCTCAGGAGTGGCTCGTAGCTGTCCTCGAAGTACAAGCGGAAGACACTGCCTATACTGTACGTGGATCCTCCCTCCAATGGGGAGCCCATAATACCTCTCGATACGGGTGACACGATCACTATGGAGTCCGGCTCTCTTACACCGCGGTACAGGCTGTGATACACCTTTGCTTCCTCTCCACGGGACGGCTCCTGGAGTGGAGGTAGCAGTAGCTGTATGTAGTCCTGGTTCAGGTCGAATACGACTGTGGCTTTCCCCGGGTTATCGTTGAGTGTTGAAGCTATCATGTTCTTGACCAGGGTTGTCTTCCCGCTGCCGGTCGTACCTAGGATGAGCGTGTGCTGGAGCATCACCTTGTAGGGTAGGACCAGGGGGATCTCCCCGTTCTTTACTAGTATAGAGTTGAAGGAGAGGGAGCCTAGGAGCACGCCGTCTTCCCTGCCTGGGAGGCCTAGGAGTCTAGCCAGCACAGACGGGTCTGGGTCTATGACGGGGCTCTGGGGCTCTATGCTCAGGTTGGAGGGGAACGCCTTCTCTTCCACGGGGTCGTATTCGAGGAGTATTTCCCCTATTATCTTCGTCCTCGTCATGAGGGTTGAAGTGTCCGGGTGTAATGGTGTTCCAAGGGGCTCGTCTACCCCTAGCCCCGCTAGCTCGTCGAGCCTCCTGATCTCTTTTACTCTCACAGAGACTAGGTGCAGCGTCTTGGGGTCTACTACGGCTAGTATGCTACCCATTCTGTACAGGGGGTTGGAGGGGTCGTTTAGCCTGGAGTAGTATATTGAGGGGTCTACGTCGAATACGACCGTAGCGTTCTCCAGGTCTACGCTCACAGGGGAGAAACGTGACACGTAGCCTACTAGTGACCCGTACTTCCCGGCTATCTCTACAGCTTTCCTCGCTTTCTCTTCTAGGACTCGCTGTATGCTCGCCGGGTCTCCCGTCGCTACGGGTTTACCTACGTACTCCTCTCTACTCAACCTATTTTCACCTCCCGTAGACTATTTCATCGTATGTGAAGGGAACCCTCATTGTTTGAAGGAGTGCTTTGAGCTTCGCCCTCAGTGCCGAGGCTATCATCCTGCTCCTCTTGTCGCTCAGTGTTATGGTGAATGGGACTTGGAGGCCGTGGTGTAGGGTTTCATTGTATACTACTTGGAACGGGTCGAGCCCGTGTCCACGTAGTATCTCCATGGTTTCCCCTGTGAATTCGAGCCTGTAGACCCTGTAGTCGCTTGTCCTAGTGCTCCACGGGCTCGGCGGTATTGCTATGTAGGAGTACAGCTTGGGGAACACATAGTTGCCCGGTGTGTACTGGTGTACCGGTGTCCTGTATATTCCTGTGCCGTGTCTACGGCATTTGGGTAGTGTTAGGAGTAGGTGTATGAGCGCCTGGTCTCCCGGGGGGTTGTAGGATACGAGGTCTATTCCGCACCTTGTTTTCACGAGTCTCCTTATTGTTCCCTGTGTCGTGAGTAGGCTACTCTGGTCTACCCGTTTAACGATTCCTACTACTGGTATTCCCATGTTTTCGTAGTGGCGGACGATGTTTATCCTGTCCTCCGCTATCCTCCTCCATAGGCTCAGAGCATCTCCGGCGGGGTGGATTTTCGCTATGAGCTGTGGTGTAGGGTATATTGGGCCGTCTATGAGGATTACCGGGTTGTATCCTTGGTCCACGAGTTTCTCCGCGGCTTGTAGGAGTGGGTCTGAGAGCACCCAGTTCTCTATCCATGCCCTGTACTCGTCCGCTATTCTCTCCGGGCTGTACTTGTAGCCGTACTGGGTTCCGAGGGGGCTCGTGGTGGTCACTCCCTCCCCTGTCTCCTCTGTCTCCGCGTCCGTCCCAATTATGAGGTATGGCTGCTTTATACGTGGCTGGATTTGGTAGCTGTATATTTCGGGGTGGTCGTAGAGTTCTGGGATTATTGTCGTCGAAGCTGAGGCTGTTACCGCGACTATGTTGTAGAATGGGGTTCTTATTATGGAGCTACTGCTGTCTACTCCTATAGCTAGGTGCTTCTTTTTGCTGTTCCCGGGCGGAGGGACGGGTTTCAACGGGTGCCCTGTTTCCAGAGGCTTTGATGGACCTTGTGGCTGGTCTTCTAGGATGTAGTAGTCTATTCTGGCTTGCCTGACTAGTTTTATTCGTGGTGTTGCGGTTGCTAGTGTTGCTAGTGTTTTCTTCAGTTTTGCTAGCTCCACCGGCCTCTACCCCCGGGGGTGTGTGGAAGTATTACCCTTGGTATTACCCTAGTTTTAATTTGTATTGGAGGGTTAAAAATATAACTTTCCGGCTAACATTTCGTGTTAAATGGATAAAGATGGTTTCCATGGTTTAAAGGTAAACCATTCATGTAACAAAAGTTTCATACACCCCGAACCGAAACTAATCCTAGGGCGATAGACACTAAAACCCGGACAGCCAACCCAGACCAACCAGTGAACAGCAGTGTCCAAGAGAAAACTATACCTATCACCCATAGAGGCACTAACAAACCAGCTCAAAC
>JALUZI010000075.1 GCA_027012045.1 Desulfurococcales archaeon | reverse complement strand
CCGGGAATGGTTGGCAAACAATGGCAGATGGATCTCTATAATGGAACACTTAGAATAGTAACATACAACCCTGCAACTACAAGTGTCTCACTAGTCATACTAAACTCGACAACCCTGGCCAAGATATCAGAGCTAGACAATATAACGGTGAACGAGAGGATACACGGCGTCAGGTTCATAGGCGATAAACTATACCTGGTAACGTATAGGAGAGTCGACCCACTGTTCTACATCGACCTCTCAAACCCGGAGAAACCCAGTATAGTAGGATACCTCAAAGCACCAGGCTTCGACGAATACATACATCCCTTGAACGAAACATTCATCCTTGGAATTGGAAGAGGTGAAGCATGGAGCACACTAAGAATATCAACGTATAAAATAATGGATAACGGCACTATAAAAGTAATAAGCAGGCTTCGCATAAACTACACGGACTCCCCCGTGCTGAGACCAGAAGGCCACAGGGCATTCGTATACTACCCTGAGAAACATCTAGCCATAATACCCGTCCAGTCAATGTACTGGAAAAACATCTACATAGGTGTAGCCCTAGTAAAAGTAAACACTACTAGTGGAAAGCTAGGCCTAGTCAAGATACTAGAACCCATAAACGGCACAGCAAAAAGCATACCACAAAACCAGTACAACATGCTATACACCGCGATGAACAGAGTCCGAGGCCTATACATAGACAACATCCTATACGTCGTTAACACCGAAGTACACCCATACGTAGCAGTGTACAACCTGACAACCCTAACCCTCATCTCCCAATCCTAATTTTTTACTACATACCAGCAAACTCCTACTCAGGCAACCGAAGCCGGGGAAGGATCACTATTGACCTGTATAGGAACCGTACTACTGGAACTAGACGGGATAACCCCATGTATTGTGAAACGCAAAGTCAACAGGTTCGTGGTGGAGGCGGAGCTACAGGGCTATAAGGATAGAATGGTAAAGGCTCACAATACAAACACCGGCAGATTATTGGACATAATATATCCAGGTAGTGTCCTCTATTGTGTAAAAAGGAGAAACCCAGGCAAAACGGAATACAGTATTATTGGTTCCAAGGTTTACGGAGGCTCACTCATAAATACAAGGCTACAAGAAATGGCGTTCATCAAAGCCGTTGAGTCTAAACTTGTTCCATGGCTGAAAGATTGTATTTTATCTAGGACACAGCCTGTCGTGGGTGACTCCAAGTTTGACTTAGAACTAGATTGCAGAGGAGAGCCGTTGTTCTTAGAGCTAAAAAGCGCGGTCTTGAGAGGCTCGAGAGGAGAAGCAATGTACCCTGACTGTCCTACCCTCAGAGGGAGAAGGCACATCCAAGAATTAAGCAAACTGTCTGGTAGCGGTTTGAGGACTGCTATCGTTTTCATTGCGGCCTTTCCCGGCGCAGTCTACTTTACACCATACGATGAAGGAGACCCTGAGATAAGGAAGTTACTCCTGGGTGCTATAAAGCAAGGTGTTATGATTAAATCTATAGGCATATGCCTTGATGTGGATGGCACCAAAGGCAAAGTTAGGATTTATAACACTGATTTACCTGTTATTTTATGATTCCACGAATTTCATGAAAAACTTGATATGGCCTTCCCGTTACCCGTTGCGGGATGGCAGATGCTCTTGTCTAAGTTGCCATTAACCCCATTCTCCTTTAAATACTCGACAAAAGAATCACACCCGGAGAGCAGTGCTTTTTCAACCTCATCTTCATTACCTATTTTCCCTAGCTTTATGGCTATGGGCTTGACAAGCAGGCTCCTGAAGACGAAACTAGCCGTTATATCGTCCTGGTATAGCGATTTAATCATGTTATAAACCTCTACTGGCTTCTTGATTAGAGCGTCTGTTAAGCTTTCACCTAGTTTATTCTTCGAGTTTAGATCCAGTATCATGTATGTTCCGGGCGATTTTTCGTAAACGTAATTTTTAACATAGACAATTATTTCTGACAATGTAAGCTCACCCGCCATTAGTTACCCCCCTTCTAGGAGTTTCCTCCTAATCTCTAGCATTGCCTCCATCCCACATCTCTGTATTTTGTCTTGATCGAGGATCACTGGATCAAGACCGCTGACCCAGATATACATAGTTAGGTCTCCCTTATTCCCTGATAACCAGTTGTTTGAAACGTATGAGAATCTTATTACTGCATCCGAGATCTGGGAATTCATCACATATACGTTTTCAGAAACATTAGAGCCTAGCCTAAATATGAGGCTTCCCATCGATTTTAGGAATAGTGTCTGATTTCTTAGGAGGTCGGTTAGTTCTCCCTGGCTATTATACCTTGACAGCGCGTCGGTTCCAAAGAAAACTACTATGTCTGGTTTAACTTTGGATATCAGTAGCATTTCTTGGGCATAAAGCTCTTCTACACTGTAGGCTGAGGGGTTGAATGCCTTGATTTCAAATACCTCGTTCATCTTTTCTCTGAGAAGACTGATCGTCCTCTCATTATATGGCTCCCATTTACTAAACGCTTTCAAGAGAAGATTAATTATTTGGCTCGGAGAATAAGTGTAGGTTATAATTAGTGTCTTCGCATTGTTATATACCGATATCCCCATAAGGATAGGCATCACATGGTAGGGCCTAGCATCTACGGGATATGAGATATATACCGACATCCCACCATAGAGAGGTCCAATAGTTCTCCTCAACACATCACATGGTAGCTTGTACACCTTATTCGTATCGAGTGCTGGTATGGTTTCTAGGTTGGGTGGTGCCCATACTCTTAGGCCTTTCTCTGTTATGGCGAAGGGTACGCGGGCTATTGTCAGGGGTGAGCCCCGTGCTTTCCTTATCACTATCTCCCTGACCAGCCTGTTCTTCTCTATCCTGTGGGTTAGGAGGAGTATGGTGTCCGCCACGAACTCTATGTCACCGAGCTCTACGCGCTCCTCTATTATCGGTATCTCCGCGAGCAATACTACTACTCCCTGGAGGAGCATGGGGAGAGTGGCGAAGAACTCCTGCAACACACTCCTGCTCTTGACACTATCCCTCACAGCCTTCAAAACAGGAGTAACGGAGTCCACGATTACCACACTGGCCCCCTGTTCTGCTGCTTGGCTTCCTATCTCGTTTAAAACGTCCCGGGCCGCGTCGGGGTCGCTTACGAGGGGGAGCTTGATGAACCTGAGGAGCCCCCTGTTC
>JALUZI010000074.1 GCA_027012045.1 Desulfurococcales archaeon | reverse complement strand
CATAATCTCGGGCAAAACTTCCCCAAGACATTCGACTTCAAGATACAGATGGAGGATGAATCTCTCGACTACCCGTGGCAGACGAGCTATGGATTAAGCGACAGGGTTATAGCTTCTGTGATAGCTCTACACGGAGATGACAAGGGGGCAGTACTACCTGTTCAAGTGGCTCCTATCCAGGTTGTCATTGTCCCTATTCCCGGGAAGAACGTTGACTACAGTGTGATAACTAGCTATGCAAAGGAAGTGAAGGAATTGATATTGGAAACCGGACTCCGTGTCCGCATAGATGACAGGGAAGAACTACGTCCAGGAGCCAAGTACTATTACTGGGAAGCAAAAGGAGTGCCAATCCGCATAGAACTCGGTGAAAAAGAATACGAGAACCGCACAGTCACCATTGCGAGAAGGGACACTGGAGAGAAAATACCCTCAAAACTAGAGGATTTACCTTCAAAGCTAAACGAGATACTCAGCAGTATACAGGAAAACCTAGCTAACAGGGCATGGAGGTTCATGAAGGAAAACATAAAGAGGACATCATCGCTGGATGAAGCCAAGAAACAGATTGAAACAAAGAGGGGTATCGTAGAGGTTCCCTGGTGTGGAAACGAGGATTGTGCCTATGAAATAATGGAGAAAACAGATGCAAAAGCACTTGGAACCCCATATCCCGAGGACGATAAGCCCGTGGGAGAGAAATGCCCGGTATGTGGGAGAGAAGCCAACCACTGGCTTAGACTAGCTAAAACATATTAATACGATTAACAGCCGGGTTATCCATTAGTGAGTTAATGGAGGTTATAATGAGATGCCCAAAAAGAGGGAGAGCAGAGGTAGAAGGAAAGGTTCTAAGGGGTATGTCGAGAGAATACAATGCGATAATTGCGGAAGACTTGTGCCAAAAGACAAAGCTGTATGCGTAACAAGGATGTATAGCCCAGTTGACCCCCAGTTAGCTCGGGAGCTAGAGAAGAAGGGGGCCATAATAACGAGGTATCCAGTCACAAAATGCTATTGCATAAGCTGTGCTGTCCATATGGGTATTGTTAAGATCAGACCCGAGGAAGAAAGGAAGAGAAGAGGTCTCACCATATAATCCTATCCTTATACACAACCCTAACTAAACACTACTTTTTAAGCTGTGGAAACCTCTAGGCCTTCGGGATTGTTTGAAAAAGTTTGTTGGTTTAAGGTATCTAAAGAGGGTTTAGGTGAAGAGAATCAGCAGCGATATGACGAATCCGTAGATGGCGATACCTTCACCGAGGGCGACTATCAGCAGGGCGTTACCGCTCATCTCAGGCTTTTCGGCGACAGCGCTTATGGCACTTGCTCCAGCTACTCCTACAGCGTATCCTCCGCCTATGCCTGCTAGACCTACAGCTAGACCTGCGCCTAGCATCTTATAGTTGGTTACTCCCATAGTCTGTGCTGCCTGCTGTGTTTCGGCTGCGAATGTTGGAGCGGTCTCTATAGCCATTACTAGGGCGAATACCGCTATCAATCCTAGGAAGAGTATTTTCTTCACGTTCATCCTGGTACTACACCTCCTTGGCAGTGTCGGTTTAACAGAGACATGTTGTTTTGCTTTATTTATATTCCATGCCGGCTGGCGGCGAATCTCGTTTTTACTACTATTGAGTGGTAATTTGCTACTGGTTTAACTTGATAAAACCCTGGTACCAATACATTATCTCAAGGTATGCATAATGGCGTATGAATGGGTTAAGGATGCGTTACACTTAGGCCTAGGATTCACGGAGAAAAGAGCAGAAAGACTGTCAAAAACGAGGAGTGTCAGGGCCTTCGGCTATAGGAATCTCAGATATGTTGTGCTCAGACGCGACCTAGGAAGGTATTATGAAGGAACTCTTGTAATAAAGACACGTCGGGGCTATAGAGTAATACCCGGATATCCCCATATTCGGAGAGCTGTCATTCTCTCAAAAGCGCTTCCACGTCACTTTATTGACAACGTCGTTATAGAAGAAAAGATGAACGGTTATAATGTTAGGGTTTTCACGCTGGACAACGAGGTTTATGCAGCGACTAAAGGCGGTTACATCTGTCCATTCACAACACACAAGATCAGATGGAAGTACGGAGATAAACTGGTAGAATTGCTCGCGGAACTTGGGGATAATGCAATAGTTGCAGGCGAGGCAGTCGGACCAGGAAACCCGTATACGAGATATTATTATCCTGAAGCGGGTGAATGGGATTTCTTTATCTTCGACATATATGTTAACGGTAATCCTTTACCAGCTGAAAAGAGAGTTGAACTCGTAGAATATTATGGTTTAAAGAATGTAAGGAGACTGGGAATGGTTAACAAAAATGATAGTGAAACAGTCCTCAATATTATAGACAGGTTGGACAGGGAGAGGAGAGAAGGCGTAGTCATGAAAGACCCGTTCAACCGTGTCCCACCGCTAAAATACACTACAAGCTATACTAACATCGACGATATTAGAGTAGGTATGAAGGCTCCTTTCGATGAAGGCAGATATTTCATTTTCCCAAGACTGATTAGGGAGCTATTTTCATACTATGAGAGAGGCTATGGGCAGACGGAAATAAAGGAGAAGGCCGTCAAGCTAGGTGAGGCACTCCTCCTACCCGCTATCGAGTCTATATACAGGTTCAAGGAGGAGGGCGGGGTGGGAGAGGAGTTTGAACTAGTTTTCAAAGACTATGTTTACGTTGAAGAGTTTATCGAGTACATGTTCAGGTTGGGAGTGGATTTCTCGGTGATATCTATAGAAAAGAGGGATCGCGACATTATATTCCGAGGAGTCAAGTGGATGAGGGAGACCCAGGCGAACTATGCTAAAATTTTTGAAACAGGCCTCTCATCAATGGACTAGGCTAATATCACGCTATCTAAATCCCCTTCAACGGATTTCTCCAGCAGAAACAACGAGATACCCATAGATACAATGTCTAGAATACTACCCGGGTTAAACCCGTTGTTCCGCATATAATAGTCGAGTTCTTCAAGAGAAGCCAATCCTTTAACTACGAGTTCGGCGAACCTCCTGACTTTAAAAGCAACCCGAGATCCATGTTTTCGGGCTATCAGGGAATCAGGGTATCTCGCAAGCAACTCAACAACCGATCTTGACGTAGCCTCTTCGAAGGAGACCCCTCTGCTCATATAGTTTTCTATCGTACTATAAGCTTCCAAGCTGACTGGATAGCCCGTGTAAAGCTCGCGGTGCACAATATCCGATCTCCCAGCAAATCTAACGACA
>JALUZI010000073.1 GCA_027012045.1 Desulfurococcales archaeon | reverse complement strand
TGAGATAGCAGTACTGTATGATGCATCTAAATGTGTTGGATGTAAATCTTGTCAAAATGCATGTAAAAGGGTGAATGGATTGCCTCCTGAAATTTCAGCAAATGGGTTATATGATGCACCTTTAGAATTATCAGAGAAAACATGGTCTTTAATTGAACTTGCAAAACCTAAAGATAAACATCCATTTTTCTTTAAAAGATGTTTTCACTGCACAGAGGCAAGTTGTGTAAATGTTTGTCCAACTGGTGCATGTCATCATTTAAGCAATGGAGTTGTTGTTATTGACCAGAATTGGTGTATTGGTTGTGGATATTGTGCTCAAGCTTGTCCATTTGAAGTTCCTCATCTTGGAGAAGGAGAGGAAAAATCAACGGCAAGAAAATGTTTTTTATGTATTCAAAGATTAAAAAAAGGAGAAAAACCAGGATGTGTTGCCAACTGTACAACTGGAGCTTTACAATTTGGGAAAAGAAAAGATTTAATCACCTATGCGAGAATAAGAGTTGATGAATTAAAGAAACAGGGTTATGAAAATGCAAATATTTATGGCGATAATGAACTTGGTGGATTACATCATATAAGCATACTTTTAGATAAACCTTCAGTTTATGGACTCCCAGAATCTCCACAGGTAGCTACAAGTATCATGGCTGAAAGTTGGTTAAGCGGATTGATAGGTGCAGGATTGTTATCTGTTTTAATTATGCCTTTCTGGTTAGCATTTAAAAAAGAAAAAAAAGACTCCAAGGAGGGTCAAAATGCATAATGAACTTTTATGGAAATGGCAAATATGGTTATATTTATGGGCTGCTGGAGTTGCTGGCGGTGGATACTTTATTGCTTCTCTTATTAATGTATTTACAGGGTTTACACAGGAAAAATTACTAAAATACTCAATCTCTATAGGATTACCATTTGTAATTTTTGGAACTTTAATGCTTTTAATAGATTTAGGAAGAATGGAAAGATTCTGGCATTTAATGGTTAGATTTTATTTTCATTCTCCAATGTCAATTGGAACTTGGGTTATTACCTTCTGGATTATATGTGGTTTCCTATTGATCCTAATTTGGTTATCTGAGATGAATCTTCCACTTTTTAAATGGTGTTCAAGATTTTCTAATTTCAAAAATTTGATAGGTGGAATTGAGTTTGTATTATCTCCAATATTAATTGCATACACAGGAGTTCTTCTCAGTTGCACAAATATTCCATTATGGAAATCTTATTTATTACCTCCACTATTTGTTATTTCTGCATCATCAACAGGACTTGCTGCAATTCTTTTAGTTATGATTGTTAGAGGAGAAGAAATTCACCATGTAATGGGACAAACATCAGTTTTATTAAGTATGTTTGAAGCAATTACACTTGTTTTGTTTTTACTGAGTGTTCCATCGCACATAATAGTAAAAGGTGCTTTAAGCTTTGCATTTTGGGGTGGTGTAGTTGTTGTAGCTTTGTTTATTCCGTTATGGTTAAAATTATGGAATCTTGGCCAGGAAAGAGAGAGTGATAAGTTACTTATGATTGCCGCATGGTGGATATTGTTAGGAGGTGTTATATTAAGAGCAATAATAGTTATTGGCGGACAGGTTTCTGCTTAAAATAAATTTTTTTAAATAGAAGGAGGAAGCAATGGCAAAAATTGTAGTTGATCCAATAACGAGAATAGAAGGACATTTAAGAATTGAAGCTGAAGTAAAAGATGGGAAAATAACAAACGCATGGTCTTCAAGCACCATGTGGAGAGGCATAGAAAAAATTTTAAAAGGTAGAGACCCAAGGGAAGCATGGACATTTGCTCAAAGAATCTGTGGTGTATGTACAACTGTTCATGCAATTGCTTCAATAAGAGCAGTTGAAAATGCTCTTGGGATAGTTATTCCTGATAATGCAAGAATCATCAGAAATATAATTATGGCTTCTCAAGGGATACAGGACCATATAATCCATTTTTATCATTTACATGCTTTAGATTGGGTAGATGTTGTAAGTGCTTTAAAAGCAGACCCTGTGAAAACAGCAAAATTGGCTCAATCAATTTCTGACTGGCCAAAATCAAGTGCAAAATATTTTGCTGGAATAAAAGAAAAAATACAAAAATTTGTAAAAAGTGGCCAGCTTGGCATCTTTGCTAATGCTTATTGGGGACATCCAGCATATAAATTGCCACCAGAAGCAAATTTAATGGGAGTTGCACATTACATTGAAGCACTTGATATTCAAAGAGAATATATTAAAGTTCATGCAATGTTAGGTGGTAAAAATCCTCATTTACAAACATTCTTAGTAGGTGGAATTGCAGTGCCTGTAGATCCTGATAGCGAAAATGCGTTAAATGCCGATTCAATAGCTTTACTTTTAAACCTGCAAAAAAAGGTAAAAGCATTTGTTGAAAAAGTTTATATTCCTGATATCTTAGCAGTAGCACCTTTTTATTTAGAATGGGCAAAATATGGGGAAGGTATTGGTAATTTTCTTGCTTATGGAGACTATCCAGATGCTTATGGTCATTTATTTATGCCAAGAGGTATCGTTGCAAATAGAGATCTTACAAAAGTTTATCCAGTTGAGGAAGAAAAAATTACAGAATATGTAACACATTCCTGGTATAAATATCCAAATGATAATGAAGGATTGAGACCAATAAATGGTATTACAGAGCCAAATTATACAGGCCCTACTCCACCTTATAAACATCTCAATACAGATGGAAAATATTCATGGGTAAAATCTCCAAGATATGATGATAAACCAATGGAAGTTGGTCCACTTGCAAGATTAGTTGTTGCATATGCTTCTGGACATAAAGTTGTTAAAAAAGTGGTTGATAGCTTCCTTTCAAAGGTTAAAGCAGGACCTGAAATACTATTTTCAACATTGGGAAGAACTGCGGCAAGAGCGCTTGAATGTTCTATATTGGTTAATAAAACATTTGACTGGATTGATGAGCTTGCAGCAAATATGAGAAAGGGAGAATTAAAGATCCATGATAACAAATGGTGGGATCCAGATTCATGGCCAAAAGAAGCTGAAGGACATGGTTGGCATGAAGCACCAAGAGGAGCATTGGGACATTGGATAAGAATTAAAAATAAAAAAATTGAAAATTATCAGGCTATTGTTCCATCTACATGGAATGCTGGTCCAAGAGATGCTAAGGGTCAAATGGGACCATATGAAGCATCATTAATTGGAACACCAATTGCAGACCCTAAAAAACCACTTGAAATTTTAAGAACCATTCATTCATTTGATCCATGTTTGGCTTGTGCAGTGCATGTTTATAAC
>JALUZI010000072.1 GCA_027012045.1 Desulfurococcales archaeon | reverse complement strand
CAGTAAAGGTGGAGGGAGGGCACCCTATTCTAGAGGGGTTGCAGGGAGAGCTTAAGGTTTGGATGAGCCATAACGATGCTGTCACACAGCCTCCTCCCGGGGCAAGAGTCCATGCATCCACCCCTGGGAGCCCCGTGGCACTCTTCACCCTAGGAAGAAGCATTATAGGTGTACAGTGGCACCCGGAGGTAAGCCACACTGAGAAGGGGATGGAGCTACTTGACAACTTTATCAGGATAACCGGGGCGCGGAGGTCCTGGACACTCCACAACATACTCAACGAGATAAAGAGCTACATAGAGAGAAGCCTCCCCGAGGACGCTATTGCCATATCAGCTGTGAGCGGCGGCATAGACAGCAGTGTGGCCACATATCTCGCATTGAAATACTCGAAGGCGAGGATAATACCAGTATTCATAGACACCGGCCTCCTCCCTGAGGGAGAGAGGGAGGCTGCCCTCAGAAACCTCGGGTCCATAGGGATAAACCCGCTGGTAGTGGACGCGGGGCCGCTTTTCCTCGGCGAACTATCGTCTATCAGCGATCCTGAAGAGAAGAGGAGGGTAACAGGCAGAATATACAGCCGGGTCCTCCTAGAAAAGGCACGGGAGCACGGGGCGACACACCTCATACAAGGAACGATATACCCTGACGTAATCGAGTCCGGTGCGAGTAAAGGAGCAGACACCATTAAAACACACCACAACGTCGGCGGGCTGGAGGTCACCGGTCTACATTTGGTTGAGCCGCTGAGGAACCTCTACAAGGACGAGGTTAGGAGGATCGCCTCCAGCCTCGGGTTCCCCAAGGAGCTCATAGAAAAGAAACCCATACCCGGCCCAGGGCTAGCTGTCCGGATAGAAGGACCTGTAACAGGGGAGAAGCTAGCATTGCTGAGGAAGGCGGATAAAATACTCAGGGAAACCATAGAGGAACACGGGCTCCACCATGGCCTGTGGCAGTACTTCGCAGTCCTACCCCAATCCAAAGCCACAGGAGTGAAGGGTGATAAGAGGGCTTATGGCCACGTGATAGTCCTAAGGATCGTGGAGAGCAGGGACGCTATGACGGCTGACATACCGGAAATACCGTATAGAGTGCTCCGGGAGATTGCCAGGAGAATAACAAGCCAACTCCCGGAAGTGACGAGGGTTCTATATGATATAACTACTAAGCCTCCCGCCACTATTGAGTGGGAGTAGCTTCCTTGTTTGACGTCTATTAGGGTAACAGTTTTTAGATAATCATACTCTAAAGTATATACTCTGGGGTATGTAATTGTTCGTTGACAGGAAAGCAGAGCTGGACTGGCTGGAGGAGAAGTGGAGAAGCGGGAAGCCAGAGCTAATACTAGTGTACGGGAGGAGGCGAATAGGCAAGACAAGACTGCTCCAGGAGTGGATGAAGGGGAAAGAGGCCTTCTACTTCATAGCAGAGGAAATACCCGAGAAACCCCTGCTTGAAAGGCTTAGCATGGAACTAGCAGAGTTCACCGGGGACGAGCTGCTGGCGGAGAGGCCTTTCACCAGCTGGAGGCAACTATTCATATACCTCGCACAAATATCTAGGAACAAGAGGCTAGCCTTCATACTAGACGAGTTCCAGTACGCTGCAAAGGAAGCCCCGGGACTGCTAAGCCAGCTACAGTCAATATGGGACACCAAGCTAAGCCGCAGCAAAATAATGCTGGTCCTCATGGGGAGCATAGTATCCTTCACCGAGGGAGTGCTCTCCGAGAAAAACCCTCTATACGGGAGGATAACTGGTGCCCTAAAACTCCACCAGCTCAACCCCCTCCAGGCAAGATGCTTCACGCCGAACTACAGGCCCGAGGACGCTCTAGGCACATACGGCGTGTTCGGAGGCGTACCAGGATACCTGGAGCAGGTGGACCCGGGTAAACCCCTCTGGGACAACATCCGAAGCCTAATACTATCCCCCAACTCCAGATACCTCGACGAGGCCAAGTATCTCCTCAAGGAAGAGCTGAGGGACGTGACCAGGTACTACGCAATACTGGAAGCCGTAGCAGGCGGGGCCACACGGTTCGGGGATATAGCGAGTAAAACCGGAATACCCGGAGAGAGCCTCCCCAAATACCTCGGAACACTCGAGTCCATGGGCCTGCTAGAGAGGCGGAAGCCAGTACTACCCGGGGGCAAGCCTGTATACAGGATAAGGGACAGGTTCCTCAGGTTCTGGTTCCGCTACATACCCAGGTACCGGGCCGCAATAGAGCTGGGATACACGGATAAAGTGGCAAGCACCGTCAAGGAGGACTTCGAAGCAATAATACTACCAGAGGTATGGGAGGAGACACTCCAGCACCTAGTGACAACCAGCCCTTACCGGGAGAAGCTGGGCGTAACACCCACTAGAATAGGCTCCTGGTGGAGTAAGAACATCGAAATAGACCTAGTAGCGCTGGACGAGACCAGGAAACCCCCATTACTACTGGTAGGAGAAGCGAAGTGGACAAGGCTCACCACAAGGCAGGCGAGGAGAATACTAGACAGGCTCCGCGGTAAAACAAGCAGCCTACCCGTAGACCCGGCCGAGGTGAAATACGTTCTCGCGGCAAAACACGTGGAGCCAAATACACACCTGCTCCCCGGCGAGCACATAATAACACTAGAAGACTACGACAAGGCCAGCCTAACCCAGTGCCGACCGGTCAACCATATAAGCCAATAAAACAATTAATAGAGTAGTACGGAGGATGTCCTCGTTGCTCTACACCCTCACATTCAAAACCAGAGCACTAAACGCCGGCAGCCTACCCTGGTTCGTAGGCCACGAGACAAGAGCCGGGTTCCTAGACCTGGTAAAACGCGGAGACAAGGAACTAGCAGAGACACTCCACAACACACCAGGCCTCTACACCCTCAGAGCCCTCACCCTCACCAAGGGAAGCAGAGTAGTGTGGAGGAGGAAAACCAGGATCCCCGGATACCGGATAATAAGGCCCATGGACGCGGGAATACTCTACACCGAAGGAGCCCTCGGCTGGTTCCAGGTAACAATATACAAGCCAGAGCTACTCACCAGGCTCATAACAGCACTATCCCACGGGATAAGAGCCCCGATCCAGATAAGGACAATGGAGCTAATGGTAGAAGAGCTGAACATGGAGGCAGTAGACACAAAGAGAATAATAACAGGAGCACAGCCAGCCAAGGCACTAGACATATACTTCAAATCCCCAACATACTTCAACCCACCAGGCGGGTCAGACTACAAGATAATCTACCCCCACCCGCCAAGCCTCATAACAAGCCTCCGAAAAACACTACAGCAA
>JALUZI010000071.1 GCA_027012045.1 Desulfurococcales archaeon | reverse complement strand
TTCTTGTCGAACACGCCTTCCAGCAGTTCTCCATTCTTTATGACTATGTAGGAGTCGTAGAAGCAGTCTGGACCCGAGCATTCAAGCTTGCCTGAGTTAATCTTCGCTTTTCCTTTGAAGTTGAATCCTTCAGGTAAGAACAGGCTGACTATCTGCTTCCCTGTCCAGTACTCCCTTGGCTTGAGTATGGCTGGCTCTGGGAGCTCTCCATCATACCCTGTCACCGATAGTATATACTCTACTTCGTCTCTGGTGAGTAGCGTGGTTTTACTCGTCAGTAGATAAGCGCCGCTTACATAGTCTTGTCCTCCACCAATTATCGGTCCACCGTATCTTGGTGATAGTATGTGTTTCTCAACTAGCATCAGTTCATAAGCTTCTGCAATGGCTTCAGGTAACCGTAGGGCGTGGAGGTTCATTTCGTCACCGTCGAAGTCCGCGTTGTAGGGCGGGCAGACTAGTAGGTTGAGTCTGAAAGTTTTGCCTGGGAACACTCTTACTATGTGTGCCATCATCGACATTCTATGTAGACTGGGCTGCCTGTTGAAGAGGACTACATCACCGTTTTCTAGGTGCCGCTCAACTATATAGCCGGGCCTGAGGCTCTCTGCTAAGGCTTTTCTATCCTTGAAGAACCTTAGGTCTATCTTTCGCCCGTCGTCCCTTATGACGTAGTTGGCGCCAGGCCATTTGTTCGGCCCGTTGAGCACTCTCTTCCTCAACTTGTCTATGTTATACGGAGTGACGTGCTCTGCAATTGTTAGGGTTTTAGCTATTTCCTCTGGGACGCCGACCTCGTTTATACTTATCATAGGGTCTGGCGAGATCACGGTTCTGGCTGAATAGTTGACTCTTTTTCCTGAGAGGTTTCCTCTGAATCTTCCCTCCTTCCCTTTGAGACGTTGCACTATTCCTTTCAGAGGTCTCAGGTTCCTATGTCTGGCGACGGGCACGCCGGGTAGTTCGTTGTCGAATAGTATGGATACATTGTATTGTAGTACGTTCCACCTCTCCTCAACTATGCTTTGAGGTGCACCGCTCATTATGATGTTCTTCAAGTCGTTGTTGGCTCTTATGATGGTTACAAGTATGTGTGTTAGGTCGTCTTCGCTTCTTATACCTGTCTCGAGTGATATGGGTGTGCGAACAGGTAGTGGTGGAACGAGAAGCACTGTTAGAACCATCCATTCTGGACGGGCGTTCTCCGGGTCCAAGCCGAGTAGCTCTACATGCTCGTCAGGTATCATTTCAAGTCTCTGTCTTACCTCGTGGGGGTTGAGGAATATCCTGCCTTCAGGCCTCTCCTCATAGAACTTGTAGGGTTTATCTAGAATGATCTTGTACTGCTGTTCTCCGCAGTGCGGGCATTTAGGTGTCTTCGCGGCTTTCTGTATAACATTCTTAACAAGGTCCTTAGCCAGCCTGGGCCATTTAACTCTAAGCTTCCTGTACAACTCAAGGTCTCTCTTTATCTCATCCGGAGGGAGAAGTATTCTCCCACAGGAACGGCAGGTTGCTTTCAGTAAGTCGTTGATTATACTGACGAACCCGACGTGGATGACTGGAGCTGCTAGTTCTATGTGGCCGAAATGACCGGGGCATGTGGACGGTGGGTTTCCGCATACAGGACATCTTTCACCCGGTTCTATAGCTCCCATATGCGGGTCTCTTGGTCCGCCTCTGACAGGTAGCTCGTCCTCGTATAACTTATCGGTTACCAGGGCTACCCTACTGAGTTTTCTCGCTTCGTCTGGGCTAATTATGCCGAATTTGATCCCGTCTATAACGTAGTCTTCGAACCTGAGCATTCGGGGGTCACCTCTTTCCATTCCCGTTTGACGAGTCTTTCTTATCTAGGCCTACTTCTCTCTCCACGACGCTCGATATATCCGAGATCAACAGTTTCGGCTTAATCATTAGGCTGGTTATTTCCTGTAGAAGAAGTTTGAATGCGTAAGGAACTTTTACGGGGACGACGTCACCATCGGTTCCATGAATCGGGCACTCGAACTTCCTCTTATTAGCGTTGAACCAGGCTATGTGCCCGCACTTTCTACATACATACATTATGTATGCATCACTGTTCTCCAGGAGCCTGTCTCTAAGCACCATTGCTGTGCCGTGTCCTATTAGGGTGTCTCTCTCCATTTCACCGAACCTTAATCCACCCTTCTTCGCCCTACCCTCGGTAGGCTGCCTTGTCAACATCTGGACAGGCCCGCTTGCACGGGCGTGGATCTTATCAGCAACCATATGGTGGAGCCTCTGGTAGTATACTATCCCGATTACAACAGGTTTACTGAGCATAACCCCTGTCCTACCGTCATACATTATTTCACTGGCATCCTCAGGCAACCCGTTGTTCAGCAGCTCCATTTTAATGTCCTCCACTTTCTCCCCTATGAAAGGCGTGCCGTCAACGAACCTCCCAGATATTGCGGCTACTTTACCCGCTATAGTCTCGATGAGCTGTCCTAGGGTCATTCTAGACGGGAATGCGTGCGGGTTTATTATAATGTCCGGGCTTATGCCGTCCTCGGTGTAAGGCAGATCGTACTGGGGGAACATCATCCCTATTACTCCCTTCTGACCATGGCGGGATGCGAACTTGTCTCCAATTTCAGGTATCCTCTCATCTCTCACCCTAACCTTAACGAGCTTGTTCCCATCAATAGTCTGGGTTATTAGGACAGTGTCGACTATACCCTTCTCTTTAGGCCTCATCACAACACTAGTGTCTCTCTTCCTGGCTTGGAAAGGAGACACGCCAGTCACTAACTGTTGCTCTGCAGTGAACCTGGGAGGACTTACTTTACCTATAAGCACGTCTTCCCCGTAGACCTTTACTTCAGGAGCGATTATCCCGTCGGGCCCCAGGTGCCTATAGTGTTCTGGCTGTTTATAGTCTATTACACCCGGCTGGGGGATGGTGATCTCGTCTTCTAAGCCGCCAGCATACTTGTTCTCAACTGTAGAATAGAGCCTGAAGAACGTTGACCTAGCGAACCCCCTGTCGATAGATGATTTATTGAATATCAGCGCGTCCTCTATGTTATACCCACTGTAAGACATTATGGCTACAACAGCGTTTATACCAGCGGGCCGGTCGTTGAATCCTATCAGGTCAAGGGCTTGGGTTTGCACGAGTGGTTTCTGCGGGTAATAGAACAGGTGTCCACGGCTGTCTGTTCTAAGCTTGTAGTTGGCCGCGTATAACCCTAGGGCCTGCTTGGCCATGGCTGACTGGTAAGTGTTCCTCGGGCTCTGGTTGTGCTCTAAGAACGGTATTGTAGATGCAGCTACTCCAAATAT
>JALUZI010000070.1 GCA_027012045.1 Desulfurococcales archaeon | reverse complement strand
GGGCTGATAGCTTGACTCTCCTCTGGAGGCTGTCGAAGTAGAGTATTTTGAACCTCATGTTCCTGAGGCCCCATACCACGTTGTGCTTGACCAGCTGTACCTTCACAGGGTACTTATCGCCCTCTACAAACAATGCGCCTATAGGCCTCTTCGTCAGGGCGTTCCAGAAGCCTTCTGGCTCAATCATCCAGTTATAGATGGGCGTTTCATTGGTGTAGTAGATGTAGGTTTCGGACTTGTAGACCGTGTGTGTTGGTAACTGTATCCTATCCGAGGCGTAGGCGTAGGCTGTGTATAGGGGTATCAGCCTGTATACTCCGTACACATTGTATGGATGCTGTAATTGCACTCCGGTTATATGGTGGGAGGCTTGTACAGGGGCGTACATGACTAATATTACTCCGATTATGACTAGCAACGTTATTGCCAGAGCTATGATGGCTCCTGCCCCGCTGGTGGATCCGGTTGATCCGAGTCTATAGTATCTTATGGTGAAAGCCCTCCTCCTAGGGGCTCGGGGGGCATACTTCGCCGATAAGACGAGTATGGCCCAGGCCAGCCCTGCCATTGTCGCGGTTGCCGCTAGGAGGGGGTAGAATAATCCTGTTATGAGGCCTAGGGCTGCTGCTGAGGTTCCTCTCTGGGCTTTCCTGTATCCTGCGTGGATTAGCTTGGAGCCGTAGTAAAGCGTGTACAATGCGGTTAACACGTTTAGGGTTAGCCACAGGTATGGCATTCTAAGGGCTCCCTGGACGAGTAGGTGGAGTATTCTGACGAATCCTTGTGTTGTGAGGGAGACGAGCCATAGTGTGAGTATGAGTGTTATTGTATATGAGGATGACTTACCTGTCAAGCCGTTGGTACACCCCGTGTTCCAGGCTCACGGTTTATGTATGTAGGAGATACTTCTAGATAAATACATGCTATAGCCGCCGAGCCGGTAACATTTAAATCATGTATATATAGGAGGATGAGCCGCCACAGCCAAAGCACCGACCAGAGGCTCCACACCCGGGAAAGAAGAGGCCTCTATGACAACACCCTTGAACAGGGAGTATGAATCCACGGTACGCTTCAGCTCATCCGTATATCTGGATAGGCCTTTGTGGAACACTGTACCTCCCAACACTACTATCTCGGGGTCATACGCTGCTATGACACTGGCTATTCCAGCGGCGGATACTTGGAGGATCCTGTTAACAACGTGTCTAGCAGCTGGATCACCGTTCTCCGACTCCTCGAATAGTTCTTTAACAGTGAATGAGCCGGCTAGAAGTTTATTGTAGAACACTGTCTGAGGCCCATTGTAATCCTCTAGGAGAATACGTGTTGCTTGGGGGATATTGCCTCCTCCCGTAAATGCTTCCCAATGCCCTCTGCCGCCGCAGCCGCACTTTATATCAGACTTGTAGTCTAGAACAATATGGCCTACCTCGTGCGCGTTACCGTTTCTCCCGAATAATAGTCGGCCATCAACCAGGACGCCTGCGCCTATGCCTGTGCTGAAAGTTATATACACCATGTTCCTGGTTCCCCTGTTTCTCCCGTACCAGTATTCGCCCCATACTGCCGCCTGACAGTCATTAAGTATGAATACTGTTGCACCGAGTGTTTCTTCTAGAACCGGTTTTAGGGGGTAGGGGCCTAGTTTCCTGTTCGGGGTTTCAAGTATCCAGCCCTTCCACACGTCTAGGGGTCCTATGCTCGCTATTGAGACAGTTCTGTAGCTGCCTACTCTCTCTGCGTACCTGGTTATGAGACCAGCTAGTCTATCAGGGTCGTCGGGTGTTTCATGTTTCTCTAGTCCCTTTATTACAGGTGTTCTCTTTTCCTCCCAGCCATATGCTAGTCTAGTGTATGTTGCCCCTATATCCACCAGCAGGTACGTATCCATTTCTACTTTACCACCATGCAACGCTCCGCGAAAACGTTGTATGGATGTATGCTCTCCTGGCTGACCGCTCTCACACAGATTTCAGCGGGAGGCTCAATCGTCTCCTCCAAGATCTTCAACGCATCCCTGGCAACATCCTCGACTAGCTTCGGGTTCCTATGAGCCCTAATAATCAGATCCGCCTCATCCTCCTTTTTGAGGAGAGTCCTAGTAGGCTGCGAGAACGCCCCCATGAGCCTTAATGCTAGATCCTCTATCCTATACACCCGTTTCTCTCTGAAGGACACCGAGGCCTCGATTCGTGCCCGCTGCATGTGGGTCGGAGTGCTCTCCCTGGGCGTGCCCAGCATTCTCGATATATTTATCTGGGCGTGGGGGCAGGCGGTTATCCCCGTCAATCCGATTGTGAGACTCCACTTCCTCCTCCCATCCCTCCAGGCTTCAACCGAAAGGGTGACATCCACTGGTTCCAGGGATTTACCTATCTCCAAGTAGTATTCGAGGCTTATCTCCGCCAATGCGTAATCCGTGTAATCGTGCCTCTCGAGCAGTTTAACTGCTGTTTCCTCCATTAGGGACTCCAGGCTTTCCTTCCCAGACTTCTCTGCCTCCAGGAGGGCTTCAATGAAAGCTTCTATATTCCTTGATAGATGGACAGCCCTCCTATCCTGGGATAGCCTTACATAGGCGTTGTAAACCACTGGAAACCTGATGATGCCCTCGGGGCTCCTGATTGTTACCTGGTACCTGACACCCTTGACTCCCACTAGGTCAAGAGGGTACGGGTGCCGTGGAGGCATGTCTTGTATTTCAACCATTCCACCCTGCCGCCTCCATCAACCTTTCGAGATCCAGCTCTCCGATGATAACAGGATAATCAATACCGTAGTCTACGAGTACCTGAGGCTTGACCTCCCCGATAACCCCGAGGTAGACACCGGCTGGGGAGTATATAACTCCCGTCCTACCCTCGACTAGGAGTGGGTGTGAGCCTGGTCTGACACTGGGTTCCATGCCGATTATGCGGAGTAGCTTGTAGACTACAGCTTGAAGCTGCTCGTAGCTGGCTTCGTCGTCCATATATAGGAGCCCGAGGCTTGTTTTCTCTTCGATGGACCCGGCTTTCCTCTTCACCACCGGGCCTATCTCGAATGCTTTGACTGGCTTGGAGGCGGATATGTTTGACTTCCCTACTTGCAGCAGTCCGGGTATGAGGCTGGGCCTGAGAATGCTGTATTCCAGCATTACAGGGTTACCTATTTCGACTAGCTCGTCCCTGCTCCAGTAGTCCCTGATGGCGGACGGGCCTGTTAGGACGAGTTGCATCACCTCGGTGTACCCGGCTCCCACCAGGATTTCCCGTACAATTCTGGAGAACAGTGTTATAGGTGCGAGGCGGCCTCTCATGGTTGGCCAGCCTGTTCTCCGGGGTATTGAGTCGTACCCGTATGC
>JALUZI010000069.1 GCA_027012045.1 Desulfurococcales archaeon | reverse complement strand
CTCTAGGTGAGAGTGGTTTGCCACTGTTGAACGCTGGACAGGCATTGGTGCATCTCATACAGCTTGTACATGCGTCGTAGTCCATTCTCTGCTTCCAATTCGTGTCTGATAGTTTGACAATACCAAATGTCTCTCCCTCGTCGACCTTCTTCTCTATGTCCTCGACCTCCGCGAAGTCGTACATGGCCTCCCTGGCATAGGCGGTGTTGAGGCTTGCCGCGAGGATGTGCCATAGGTTGGTCCACGGTAGGAGTGCTAGTGTGGTCATGACTACTGTGAGGTGGGTTACCCATGTTATCCTATAGGCCAGTACGAGGGAGTCAGTGTTCATTCCTTCTAGCCACTTGCCTATCAGGTAGCCTATGGGGTCGTAGTATGGGCTTGATGCTCCCTCGGCTATCCTATAGCCGGCATCGTTCATTCCTGTGAGGAATAACCCGGTGATCGCTATTGTCAGGAAGGCTGTGTGGACGAGGTAGTAGACCTTGTCCTGGGGTAGGTTGTCCTGGCCGCTTGCACGCCTGATTATTGCTAGCGTGCTACCTGTTATGACCGAGAGTCCCGCCAGGTTGTTTAGTAGCTTGTATGTCTTGTAGAAGTCGCCTGTAAGTATGTTAGCCACGTGGAGGTCTATGGCTCTCAGGGTCGTCGCTACTAGAAGCCAGAGCATGCCAAGATAGATGAGGAGGTGTATCGTACCTGGCCAGGGCTTCATTATCACCTTGTACTGTAGGAGCGCGTATTTCACGAAGTTCCTGGTTCTAGCGCCAAGCTTGTCTAGCGGGATCTTCTGACCCCCATAGGTCCAGAGCTTGTAGTGCTTATAGAACCCGTAGAGTATTCCTATTACTGCTAGCGTGGCTAGTCCATAAACTAGTAGTTCGAGGTCTTCGGTGTGCCAGAAGTGGTGTATCCATACCATGCCCTGTGCAACCATAGGTTCATCCCCTTACTGGATTCCAAATACCAGTAGAACACGGGGTTGGTTTGTATATGACGATATTATAAAAAACATCTTACCTCTTATTAGCGAATACATGGTAGTAACAGCGTCAACCCTTTATTCCGGGACACGCCCCTATTTTCCGAGGCAAGCAACTGTCCGAAGGGTGGTTCGCAGTGAAGGATCCGGGTATGTATTACTGGAACTGGCATATAGAGTGGGACACACCTGACGATGGCCACTTAACTAAGGTGTTCAAAGTATATTATACTGGGTCAACCAAGTACCAGGCCGTCGAGATCATGGAGCTAGGGTCTTATGGTAAGTCCCTAGTGCTCGACGGAAAGATACAGTCCACTATTCTTGACGAGAAAGTCTATCATGAAGCGCTAGTGCACCCTCCCATGCTGCTCCACCCCAACCCTAGAAAGGTACTGATACTTGGTGGAGGTGAGGGAGCTACTGCGAGGGAGGTCCTCAGGCACAACAGTGTTGAGAGAGTTGTAATGGTTGACATTGACGGTGAACTGATAGAGCTAGTGAAGAAGTATCTCCCAGAGTGGCATCAGGGCTCCTTCGATGATGAAAGACTGGAGCTGATTATAGATGACGCTAGGAAATACGTGTTCGAGAACGCTGGCAGGGAAGAGTTCGACGTGATTATAGGAGACCTAGTTGACCCCCTGGAGGCTGGGCCGGCTGTGAAGCTATACACACGTGAGTTCTACAGTAAGCTAAGGGAGCTACTCTCAGATGACGGTGTCTTCGTCACCCAGAGCACTAGCCCCACATCGACTCCGAGGGCGATGGGCATAATCAAGTCAACCCTAGAGTCGGTGTTCGGGTGGGCCGAGCCTTACATGACGTATATGAGGGGCTTCGACAGTATGTGGGGCTTCAACCTTACCGGGCTGAAGTACAGGCTCTCGGAGCTTGACAGAGATACATTTGAGGAGAGGGTGAAGCGTATCAAAGGCAAGCTCGAGACGTTGGATTATGACTCTATTGTGTGGATGAGGACTCTACCCCTATATGTTAGGAAGATGATAGACCGGTACAAGGGAATAGTCTCTACAGACGACAACCCTGTCTTTCTGGAGGTTTAAGTGTAGGAGAGTATGCCCTCCCTCTCCTTTTTCTCCTTCTCAGACATACCTTCAACGTTGACGCCTAGCTGCCCTAGGATCTCCCTGGCCACGATGTATCCGATCGTGGGGATCCTGACTAGATCCTCTATACTAGCCTTCCTGAGCTCAGCCACGCTCTTATAGCCGTGCTGGTATAGGAGGCGGGCCCTCACCCTCCCCACTCCCTTTATCCTCGTCAGCTCTAACACCTCCTCCTTCACACCATACTTGAGGCGCTCTTCCAGCGTCCTGGTGTAGGAGCTTAACTCCTGTGTCTCAGGGAACAGTTTCGAGATGCGGGAGACGCTGTATACCAGCCAGACACTGGTCTCGACTATCGAGGAGACGTCTCCGGGCCCCACGTTGTACTTGGACTCTATTTCATCCATCGCTACCTCGTTTATCCAGTCCTCTAGTAGGAGAGCGGTCTTAACTGCCTGGAGGTACCTGGCTTCCTCGTCTATGTACTTCTCGGGCGTTACTATTAGATCGCTGTATCGCTCGTCTATAACGCGGTAAAGCTCCTCTATATCCCTCCTCTGAACCCTCACTACTTGGGCGTCATCGGTCATTGATACTAGGTGGAGTATGCCGAAGCTGTTCTTTAACGGTTTCCTCCTCAGGTTCTCCGCTATGAACCTCGATGATAGCGGATCCAAGTATAGTAGGCTGGTAAGGAGGCCTAGCCTGGTAGGCCCGTAGAGGTCATTGGATCTCGTAACCATGTCCCACTTCTCCAGGTCCCTCAGGGACTCCTTGACTATGAACCCTATGACTGCCTTGCTCTGGGACTGGTGGGCATAGAGCGTGTTCATTATCAGTCTGTCGATGCCGTCCGGCCTCCTCGCTAGGCCCGAGGCTATTAGTGCTAGTAGTATTATCCTGAGAACCCTCCGGTTCGCGAGTTTACTGGTAAGGGGCTCCGGCTCCCTTCTAATATAGTAGTCCACGAGGTCCTCGACGTCGTCGGAGGGTCGCGCGACTATTATTGCATAACCTGTCTCGTCGTAGCCTGGTCTCCCGGCTCTTCCTGCCAATTGCTTGTATTCTGATACGCTTATAGGGGTCCTGTAGCCTTCTTCGAAGCGGACGTACTCGTCTATTATGACGTAGCGGGCTGGGAGGTTGACACCCGCTGCTAGGGTTGGAGTTGCGACTATGACGTTTATGGCCTGGTTCCTGAACGCGTTTTCCACCAGTGTTCTCTGCTGGTTGGAAAGGCCTGCGTGGTGGAATGCTACTCCTTTCGATACTAGGTTTGAGAGTAGCTGGCTTAGCTCCGTCTTGTCCGTGGATTCCAGCAGTTTGTGTGCGGCTTCTTTAGATGTCTTCCTATCGTAGTTCAGCAAGGCGTGTTTAACAGCTATTTTCCGGGCTAGGCTCACTGCTTTCCTCCTGCTCTGGACGAATACTATGCTCTGCCCGCCTTTTCTAGAGGCGTGTATAACAAGGTCAAGGGTGGGCACACCTGTTTTCTGGGATACCGGTTCCTCCCGGTTGTTCGCGTAGCGGATTACCCCGTCCTTGTAGACTCCTTGTAGGAGTGGTACAGGCCTCCACGTGCTCTCTACTAGCCTAGCGTTGAGCCATTCAGCTATTTCCGCCGCGTTCGAGACCGTCGCGGAGAGGCCTAGTAACTGGATCTGGGGTGCCCTGTACTTCAGAGCTGATACTATAAGCTCTACAATGGGACCTCTCTTGGGGTCTGATATGTAGTGCAGCTCGTCTATGACTCCGACACTTATCTCCGACAGGTAGTCAGGGTTTTTCCTTATAATACTGTCCATCTTCTCGTACGTCGAGATTATAATATCGGCTCTAGCGAGCTTCCTCTCAGGAACCTCCAGGTCTCCCACAATGGTTTCTACCCTGTACCCCAGGCATCTCCCAACTGCTTCAAAGAAGGCTTTCTTCTCGAACGCGATGCTTCTCAGGGGGACTGTGTAGAAGGCTTTGGATACACCTCTCTCTACCTGGGACGCTATTGCCAGTGCCGCCACTAGTGTTTTACCGCTAGCTGTGGGCGTGGCGACTAGGAGGTTCCTCCCCTTAAGTAGGCCCTCTTCTACAGTTTTCTCCTGGGGAGGGTAGAGCTTTCTTATTCCAAGGCAATCGAGTAGCTTTCCAGGTTTACCGTTTAGATTCAATGTCTAACAGCCCTTACACTATCCCTAGCCGCTTATTGCTGATGGGTTTATTATTCTACTAGGCTGTAACACTTCTTGTTCTTCTCCATCCTGTAGAACACCGAGCCCTCCCTGCTCAGGATACCTATGACCTCCTTTACCTCGTCCGGGGTGATATCCCTGGTCTTGGCCCTCTCGAATATGTCGTCGATAAGCGCACACTTCTTCTCGCTCGTCGAGCTCAGCTCCTTGATTATCTTTGTAACCATCTTGATTATCTCCCTCTTCCTCCTGGTCTTACCTGTGGTCAATGAGTCTATGTCCGGTAGCCCTGTTTCAACGTCTAGGTTGATGTTGTGGAGGAACTCGTCCATGAGACGTATCGCTGCTTCAGCGTCCTCCTCGTCCGCCACCTGCTTCAGCTTAAGCCTTGCATGGGCCTCCGTCAGCCTTATCAAGGCCTCGAGCTGCCTCGTTGTTATAGGTATCGGCGGCGTACCGCCGGACTCCATCGCTCTCTCTATCTCCAGGGCTTTCTTCCTCATATTAACATAGAACTCCTCTATGAGCTTGGCCGCCTCCCTGGAAATCCTGGGTTTAACGTATCTCCTGGCATAGCTTATGTACTTCTTGAGCAGGTCCGGGTTGACCGGCGGGGTGAACTTGTCCACGTCGCTGTGGACGTTGAGGACGTACTCTGCGAGCGCCCTGTCCTTCTTCTCGTTAGGCTTGTCCTTGAGGAGCCAGATCAGGTCGAACCTGGAGACTATTGGCGGCGGGAGGTTCAGGTTCTCCGGTATGGAGAGTGACTCATCGTACCTCCCGAACTTCGGGTTACCCGCGGCCAGCACGCTCGTCCTGCTGTTCAGACTGGCCACTATCCCCGCTTTTGCAATGCTGACTGTCTGCTGCTCCATTGCCTCGTGAATAGCGCTCCTATCCTCCTCCCTCATCTTGTCAATCTCGTCTATGGCGGCTATTCCACCATCCGCTATTACTAGTGCACCGGCCTCCAGGTACCATTCTCCGGTTGTGGTGTCCCTGAGGACTGCCGCTGTTAGCCCAGCAGCCGTCGATCCTTTACCGCTTGTGTAGACTCCTCGTGGCGCTAGTTTGACCGCGCTTTGGAGTATTTGGGATTTACCTGTACCGGGGTCTCCTACTAGTAGGACGTGTATGTCCCCCCTTATCCTCGTCCCGTCGGGCGTGTATTTGGGGACTCCGCCGAAGAGGAGGTATGCTATTGACTCCTTCTCGCTCCACATACCGTAGAGGCTTGGGGCGATGCTCAGCACTATTTTCTGCACGATCCAGGGATCGCTGGCTAGCTCCCTGATCTTCTCCTCGTCCTCTCTTGTAATGACTACTTCCTCCAGCATTTTCTGGGATACGTTTACTGAGATCGCCTCTATGAAGGGTGTGAAATAAGGCTTCGACTGGCTGTCATGGCTAAGCCTGACTATGCCCACTATGGTGACCCTGTCACCGGGCCTGGCTATGTCCACCAGGTCCCTTGTCAGCCTCACTTCTATGCTCCTAGGTAGCTGGCCCCCAGGCGTCTCCTCCGGCTTCTCTTGAACGCTTATCTTTTGCCAGTCGACGAAAACCGATTTCTCCCTGATAAGCTCGAACTTACCGCCTGACCTCTGGCACCGCGGGCATATTATGGGTCTCTCAAGCCTATCCTCTAGCTCCCCCTCCTCCGGGTACAGGAAGATCTCGCCGTCGCAGTTCGGGTCTTGGATAACGTGTCTGTAAGCGGCTTTTATCATCTTCTCCTTAATCGGCGTGACCCTTGTGACTATTCCCTCTATCTGCACGAGCCTGCCTATGTAGTCCGCCCTGATGCTCCTGATAGGAGTTGTCTCGGGGAGCCCTCGGATCCTCGGGTAGAACTCCCCTGCCTTCTCAGCATACTCTGGGTCCTCGACTAGCACAATCTCCCTTATGGCCTCCGCGAAGTCCTTGAGGCTCCTCTGAGGGTTCTCCACTAGCTCCATAGCCAGGTCGAGCCTGTAGGTGTAGAGGTCTAGATAGTCCACAACGAGGCTTCTCTGCCTCAGGTTTATCATTCTCCTTATTCTCTCCATGTATTTGAGACTGCCTGTCCTGTCCCTGTAGTTCCTGAGGAAGTCGACGTAGGCTTCTCTACCAGAGAGCTCGACCTCTATCGTCACCGGGTTCCTCACCTTCCCAGATACCCTATTATCTCATCCCTCCAGGACCTGATCGTATCCAATAGAGTCTTATACAGAATCTTCTCCTCGGGAGTCATCTTATCCAGGACACTGTCATCCCCACCCGCGACAACCAGTCTCACTATCTTATTCAGCCTCCTATCAACAATGTCCGCCAGGAGCTTCTCCGTGTTGGCCCTATCATTGAAGAGCGAAGGACTCGGATTCTCCTTTATAGCCCTATTCAAACTCTCAATGTACTCTCTAACCTTCAAGTAAAACCTGGGAGGGAGCTGTGCAAGCTGTATAGCCCCCCGGGAATGAACCTCGGCAAAGTGAACTCTAGCAATATCCTCAGACCCGATCTCAGCCTCCTTAATGTCAACCACACCCTTCTCCCTGAGCTCCCTCGCCTGCCAACGCGGTAAATCGAGCTCCTCACCCCTCTGAACCCGGGTAACACCACTAGGAGTAGGAATCTCCACGTCCCTCAACACGAGAACCCTAACAGGCTCCAGCTCATAATCCTTCTCCAGAAGCCTCAGCCTCTCCCTTATATCCCCCATAAACCAACAACTCCCTCAGTGACTAAACAAGTAACCCACGCTAATATAGTATACCCCTAAAACAGTAATAGGGTTTACACCAACCATGTTAAATATCCACACCACACAATACAAGAATAAAACAGGAGACAAAAACACTCATATCAAAGGTGCATCAAAATTGAGCTCAGACATCTACGACCTACTATGGGTCGAAAAATACCGTCCAAAATCACTAAAAGACATAGTAAACCAGAAAGAAATAGTGGCACGACTACAAAAATTCGTAGCCGAGAAAAACATGCCACACCTACTCTTCGCGGGTCCCCCAGGTACAGGTAAATGTGTAACCTATGATACACCTGTTCTGACACCCAGTGGTCCTAGGAAGATAGGTGAAATAGTCGAACGGTACGTGAAGACGGGTAGCGGTGAGGTATTCGAGAAGGCGGAAATACCTGTATACTCTCTCGGTAAGAATGGAACCATAATAGAAGCCAAGACCTCACATGTCTACAAGGGTAAGGCAAGCTCGATAGCTGTAATAGAGCTGGGATCTGGTAGAAAGCTGGAGGTTACACTGCGCCACCCCCTGCTTGTCATGGACGGGGAAGGCAGGATTTCATGGAAGCTTCCAAAGGATATAAGGGTGAGAGATAAGATAGGGGTCCCCCGGAACATTAGTTTCCCCGAGTACCCCTCCGATGAGACGGAGGTACTTCTCTCCGAGCTACTAGGGTACATACTGGCAGATGGAAATATCTACCTTGGCAAAGGGTCAAGCCACCATAATTCATATGTAGCCTTCCACAATCATGATGAACATCTGCGGCAGCGGGTTAAGTGGTTGTTCAAGAAGGTATATGGAGTAGATGCTAAGGAAGAATTCCCTAAGAATAAGACTCCACGGGTAAGAGTGAACAGGAAAAACATAGTCATTGACATCGCTGACAAAGCAGGGATCCACGGCAGAAAAGCTAGGAAGGTGAGAATTCCAAGTATAGCCTGGAAGTCCAAGAAAACGCTTTCAGCCTTCATCAAAGCCTTCATTGACTCAGACGGTAGTATAGGTAAAAACGAATTATCCATCGTGACTGCAAGCAAGGACATGGCAATAGATCTTCTCTACGCTTTCAACATTCTCGGAGTAATTGCTAGGTTAAAAGAGAAGAAAAAGAAGAATTGGACTTATTATAGAGTGATCGTTTCAGGATCAGACCAGCTATCCAAACTGGTAAAAGAGGTTAAACTCAGCCACCCGGCCAAAAAAGCGAAGCTGGAACAGATTGTCAGGGGAAAGGATAAGTGGAACACTAATGTTGACACCGTCTATATTCCAGTTGTCCTAAAGGATACTTTAGTAAAGCTAGGAGACCTCGTAGCTGGGAGTCTTAGCAGGAGGGAGAAGAAACTTCTACTGGAAAAGAAAAGCATGAGCATGAAAGCTTTTAGGCAATTAGCGGGTAAAATAATGCCGAAACTAATTAATGTGATTGATGATATTGAGGAAAAGCTTGTTCTACTCGAAAAACCGTTCGACTTAGACTCGAAGGCGTTGGTATCCAAGCTGGATCCATACAAGGTGCCGAGCCGAAGAAGGCACAGGATCCACGAGTATGTATCTGGTAAAAGAACCCCGAGGCTACAAACTGTATCCAGGTTGATGGGAGAAGACAGCATCGTCGAGTCTGTGATTGCTTATAGGGAGATTTTAAGAGAAGTTGTATCAAAGTATCTGAGCTATAATGATATAGGGAGGAAGATCGGTTCCTATGGATCCTCACTGAAGATTTTGCTTGAAAGCAATATTCGTGTCGAGCGGTTATCGGAGATTGAGAAGGTTAGGGAAACTGTTTACAGTGAACTTAAGGGTCTATACTCTCAAGTGGCTGAAGCAGTATATTATACCAGTAGTATCTTGAGGCTTGACTTGTTCTGGGATGACGTCAGATCTATAAGAATGATCGAGAAAGAGACCACAGTATATGACTTGACAGTACCCAGCTTAGAGAACTTCGTAGGCGGCTATGGACCAGTGGTCCTGCATAACACGACTGCGGCGCATGCTTTGGCTCGTGATTTGTATGGTGATGATTATAGATCATATTTCTTGGAGTTGAACGCTTCCGATGAGAGGGGTATTGATGTTATTAGGAGTAAGGTTAAGGAGTTCGCTCGGAGTAGGACTCCTCCCGGGGTTCCTTTTAGGATAGTGTTGCTTGATGAAGCGGATAATATGACTAGTGATGCTCAGCAGGCTTTGAGGAGGCTTATGGAGCTCTACACTGTGTCTACTAGGTTTATATTGATAGCTAATTATCCTTCTAAGATTATTGACCCTATTCAGAGCAGGTGCGCTCTTTTCAGGTTCACACCGCTTAGTAAGGAGGACGTAGTGTCCCGCCTAGCGTATATCTTGGAGAATGAGGGCGTTGACTATGACGAGGAGGCTCTTGAGAGTATATATGAGATCTCCGAGGGTGACATGAGGAAGGCTATCAACATCCTTCAGGCCGCGGCTTCCCTGGGTAAGGTCACCGTTTCAATGGTGTATAAAGTTGTGGGGCTCGCCCATCCTGTCGAGATTAGGGAGATGATTGAGACAGCCCTCAAGGGAGACTTTGATACTGCCAGGGCTAAGCTTAGGAAGCTCATGGTTGACTACGGGCTCGCCGGGACGGATCTCCTCAAACAGGTTCACCGAGAGCTGTTCGGTAATAAGATCCAAGTACCGGAGGAGTATAGGGTTCTAATAGCCGATTACCTTGGCGAGATACACTTCAGAGTCGTCGAGGGCTCCGATGATGATATCCAGCTGACAGCCTTCCTTGCATGGCTGTCAATGCTGGGTAAGAAACTGGGGGAGTAACCGGCTGTGACGGCTAGGATCCCATGGATAATAAAGTATCGTCCCCGAAGGATCGAGGACGTGGTAAATCAGGAGCAGGCTAAGAAAGTACTTGTACCGTGGATCGAGGAGTGGGCTGAGGGAAGGGTCCCCAGTAAGAGGGGAGTACTTCTATGGGGCCCGCCGGGTGTTGGAAAAACAAGTCTAGTCGAGGCGATCGCGCGTACATATGATTTTGATATAGTAGAGCTTAACGCCAGTGACTTCAGGAGGAAACAGGATATAGAGAGAATAGTGGGAGCCGCGGCGACCAGGAAGAGCCTCTTCAAGAGAGGGTACATAATCCTGTTGGACGAGGTAGACGGGATAACCGGTAGAGAAGACTTCGGCGGTGTAGAAGCCATCCGTAGAATACTCGATTATACCAGGAACCCGATAGTTATGACAGCCAATGACCCATGGAAAGACAGGTTGAGGCCGCTGAGAGAGAAGGTAATTCTAGTCCAGTTCAAACCCTTAGGTAAAAGGGACATAGTCAGAGTGTTGAAGAGAATATGTGAGGCAGAGAAACTATACTGCGAGGACCAGGCCCTCTCATATATTGCGGAGAAGGCTGAGGGAGACCTCAGGGCCGCTATAAACGACCTCCAGAACGTAGGGGAGGGGTACGGGAAGGTCACGTTCGACCTTGTCACGATGCTGGTGAGGGAGAGGTATAAGAAGATAGACATATTCAAAACCCTGACCAGGATATTCTACGCGAGATACGCTTGGGTCGCTAAGAACGCTGTTACAAGTAGCGACGAGGACTACGAGACCATTATGGCATGGCTCAACGATAACATACCCAAGAAATTCAGTGATCCGAGGGACCTGTTCAGGGGCTTCGACTCTCTGTCCAGAGCAGATGTTATGCTGAGCAGGGCAAAGTTCGGGGTTTCCTGGGAGCTTCTCTCCTACGTGTTCGATTATATCGGGCCTGGAATAGCGTTCGCCAGGAAATACGGTCCGATGAAAAAGGACAGGTTCGGATACCCGGATAAGATAAAGCTGATGGCTAGAACCAAAGAGGCAAGAGAGAAGAGGGAAGCTCTGGCAAGGCTGATAGCTGAGAAAATACACGAGTCTAAGAGAAGGGTCAAGGCTGACGTGATCCCATACCTAACCGTTATATTCAGGTACAGCAAGGATCCATCAATCCCGGCGCGGCTTGCACTAGGGTTAGAGCTGGAGGACGCTATGATCGACTTCCTAGCAGGGAGCAGGAGCAAAGAGATCAAACAAACCATAGAGTCCATTCTCTACAAGAGTAGAGAGGAGAAGGATAAGTCTGGGGGGAAGGAGTCTGAGCAACAGAAGAGGACAAGGAAGTCGAGGAAGAAGACTAAGGAGCAGCCTAAATTCAAGCCGTTATTCTAGTTTAACCTTCTCCTCCACAACCACTCTCTCTATGAATGTCTCGGGATAATTGCCTCTCTCATCCTTCTCGTACTTCTTCACCATGTCCCATATGGTTAGGAGAGCCGCCATTACACCTGTCAGCGCGTCCATTTCGACTCCCGTCTTCC
>JALUZI010000068.1 GCA_027012045.1 Desulfurococcales archaeon | reverse complement strand
ATATGAACAAAGTAGAAGACGATATTAACGCCACCAGATCAGACCAGGTGTTTGAAGCTCTTTACAACTTCGCAAAAGAAAACCAGCAGTTTGCCGAAAAATTGGCCAAAAGGGAGTAGATAAAAAACGAAACGATTTTCCGCTACACTTTTGCAAAACGCAAAAGGAGGCGAAGATGACATACGAACAAGCAGTGCAAAAAGCTACTAAACAACTACTTACAAAAAAAGCAAAACTTATTGCAGAAATAGGCGAGCTGGAAGCAAAACTTTTAGCTAAAAAAGCGCAATTAGCGGAATTGGAAAAAGAAAACGCAATAGAAGAATTTGCACAAAAAATTTTGGAGCAGGAACAAAAAAGAAAAGAAAAAAAAATAGAACAAGCACAAAAATTGTTAGAACAGCAAGGTTTACTTTAATCCCTGCGCAGGGGCTTGCCCCCAAGCAGGGCATACGACACGCCTTTTAAGGGCGTGGAGTATGTACATACTCCACACCGCAAGCGGTGTTACGTATGCTTTTTGCTTGCCCGCAAGGGGCTGCGCAAAAAGAAAAAATTGCAACAAAATGGAAAGGGTTTGTAATGCCTAAAAGTAGCATACACATAAAGGTCGGCAACGTTAATTTTGTTATACATTCTACCCGAAATAATTTCTCTTACAGCGTTGTTTTTACAGATGAAAAAAACGAACACTTACGCACCGCAAAAGAAGCGCTAAAAATTTACAGAGAAGAACTTGCAAAAAGAGCATTAGCATACACAAAAAATACGGGGCAAAAACTGCAAAAAAATACCGCAACTATTTTAAGTGCAGTCGTCAATTTAGAACAGCACCATACCTTGCAAGATTTACAGCCGATTTTGCAAAAGTTGGAACAGGATTTAGACACAAAAATTATTAGCGCAAGCATCCATCGGGACGAGGGAACTTTAGTCCACAAAAATTCAGGCAAAAGCTATTACAGCGGGGTAGATTTTGCGCTTAACAGACAAGACAACAAACTTTACTGGATAGACCCGAATACAAAAGAGTTTTTAGAACCGATTGAGATGGAGCAATATGAAGTTAAAAAAAATTACCATTGCCACATCGAAATGATGGGGATAGATTCACAAGGCAAAGCAATCAAACGCAATCGGCTTAACAGGCACTATTTATCTAATTTGCAAACATTTGTAGCAAATACGCTTGGAATGGAGCGAGGCAAAAAGCTATCGAGAAACAAGCACAAAGACCCGAACGAGTTTAAAAAAGAAGGCGTAATAAAAAGAGAAGCGCAAGCGGAAAAAGAAAAAGAAACGCTCGCAAAAGTAAAAGACCTAAAGGAGGAAAACAAACGCCTAAGGGAGGAGCTAAAGCAAGCACACGCAAAAAGAGAGCATTACGCCGAGCTGGAGCAGTTTGTAAAAGATCTAAAAGAGCAAGTAAAAGCGAAAGAGCTAACTATCGAACAGCTAAAAGAGCAAATGCAGGCCAAAGAAAAAGAGCTTCTTAAAAAGATCCAAGAAAAAAGCGAAGAAATACTATCGGTGGAAAAGAAAAAGCAGGAGCTTTTGGAGCAGATAAAAGAAAAAGAAGAGGAGATCGAGCATAAAAATAAAACTATCGAAAAACTAAATAACGATGTAGAGGAACTAAAGCAACAAGTAAAAGCCAAGGAGCAAGAGATCCTAAGCGATATAAACTACAAGAACGGCACGCCGGCCCCTTGGAGTGCAGTAGCAAAGCACTATCGCAAACTATACGAAGAATTGAAACCCAAATACAGCTATCTGAAAAAGCAAAAAGAGGAAGAGAGAAAAAGGAGAGAAAAAGCCGAAGAGGAAGCCGAGGAGTTAAAGAAGCAGGTTTATAGCGATTTTGTGTATAGAGATACACAAGAGCCTATTAGTTGGCAGGATCTTGCAAAAATTTATAAAAAAGAGGCGGAAGAGGAAAGGAAGAAAAAAGAGGAGTACAAGAGACAACTTGAGGAAACACAAAGAGAGCTAACACGCAAAACTATCTTTGATTGTATTAACGGTGGAAATAAGCATTTAGAGGAAGAAGAAATAGAATTATATAAAAGCGTTGCTGAAAATCTAAAGCAGAAAAACGAGGAGCTGGAGACAGAGAATCGACGTCTTAAAGAGGAGAACAAAACATTAAAAGGGTATATAATCAAGATAGCACAGGCGTTACAGGTAAACATAGAGCAAACGATCGAAAAGGTTGTCGAAAGTGCCATAAGCAAGGCAAAAGGGCTATTTAGCAAAATAGCAGAACTAACAAATAGGAACACGCAATTAGAGCAAGAGATCGAGGAGATAAAAGAGCAAGACGATTGGAACTATGGCGGCGGCTGGAAGATGTAGAATTGAAAATCTCAATTTTCAATACTAAAAGCCCTATTTTTCGGGCTTTTCATCACTCACATTGTTTCAATCTGTTTCAGAGTGAAATATTAATCTATTTCAGTTTGAAATATTCAATTTGACAAAACAGATTGAAATATGTTATAATTTGTCAAAACAGATTGAAAGGAATTGAGATGAAATTCCAAATAGGCAACTACACGATTACGATAGAGAAGAAAGCGTTAGAGGATACGGGGCTACCGCAGGAGGTACAAGAGGCTTTACAGACTTTGGCCAAATATGGCTACACACCGCCGCCAAGCGAGAAGAAGCGGGAGAGCGCACAAAGGGCAAGGACCATATTGCAACAGCGAACGAAAGAGAAAATCCAAAACGCCATAAATCTTTTGCAGATGGAGGGCAAAGAGATAACGCCGTATAGAGTGGCCAAAGAAGCTGGAGTGAGCTACAATACGGCAAGGAAGTATTTGGAGCAGAAATGAAAAAAGAGACCTTAAAAGAGATAGGCAAAGGACTAATAAATTTTGCTAACATTGTAGGAGGATTGAGCATTATTAACGGCTTTTTTGGACAAAGCCACAATATTCCACAAGGATTAATAACAGGCATAGTTATCTACTTTGTTTTCGTTCTCTACATAGCTGGAGCAGTGCTAATCAACAAAGGAGCTGAAGAATGACAGGCATTTACATAGGACTTGCAATATTTGCAACAATTGCACTAATTTTTGCTTTATGGGTTAAGCCAGATAAAACAAAACAGGCTCATAAATAGCTCTAAATCGCCCGCTATTGCATTTTCTAACAAAATCCATACCTACATAGCCCCCAACCCAAAAAAATCAAAATACGGCGAAATTTGAGCGATTTTTGGCCAAAGTCATATCGTGAGGGAGTTTTGGCCAAAAATCTCTTTCCCCTTTCTTTCGTTTGGCCAAAAAATCAAAATACTCCGAAAAGCCCGATATATCGGGTTTTCTCTCCCATATTGCCCCGAAATTGCAGGAAAAGATCGCTACAAGATAAAGCTTTACAGGC
>JALUZI010000067.1 GCA_027012045.1 Desulfurococcales archaeon | reverse complement strand
CTCCCAGCGGCTTATTCTTCGTTAGTGAGTAACTGAAGACTTCTAGGACAAGGTCTCTGACACCTGTAGTATCAGCAGGAACAACGGCGAGATCGAGGCCTGCGAGGCAGACCCCTGTGAGTCTCGCCAGATCCCTCGCACTAATCTTGCCCTGGAACCCTCTCTCCTTCAAGACATTATCCTCGGCAACAGGTAGCTGTACCTCGTTGAACCCTGTAGACAACGTCTTCCCCGCCGCGTTGTTAATGAGTGTGTTCAGGACATACACACCGTAAGCACTACCAGGCTCACCTATACCCCTACCAGCAACTATCTCAACAAGCCTGGCCACGCTCTCCTCCATCCAGGGGGATAAGCTGAGGTCCACTCCGAGATACTCGGCACCCGTGGTTTCCCTTACCAACCTAGCAGACTCCTCCACTTTGCCTATTATAATAGCGAGTTCCTTCTCCACCTGCTTGACATTACCCCTCTCAAGCATCCCCCTTATATGGTTAGGATATGTTAGCGCTATAGAGAAAAGCTCGGCATCACCCGGGCTGCTGCTGAGCGGGTAGTATGGAGTGTACACAGGGCGGCCGTAAACGTTGAAGCCTATTCTAGTCGGGTAGTTGACATCGGTTTTCGCTAGTTGATGGACTAGCTTGGAGAACTTAGCAGCGGACTCCTCGGCCGGCGGCCTATTAAGAATAGCGGCATAAAGCCCCCTACTAACGGCTGACTCAACGATCTCGCTGAGTAACGGATGATAGACGGGTATATTCCCTATAGATACAATATAATCATCATCCTCGTCCCTAACACCTGTACCCTCTATGATGTCGAGAACCCTGTCTTGCGGAGGGTCTGGTAGTGTAACCCTGACCATACCTGTTCTCAGGCCAACGGATTCCTTGACCCTGTCTGATGCCTCCCACATTCTAGCGGTAAAACTCTCGATGCTCTCCTTAATCCTGCCAGGGTCTTTTAATACACTGTGAGGAGCGTGTATCGTTATTGTCCTAATCTCGTATACCAAGCCTTCTGCCCTCCCTAAGCGTTCTAGGGTAATGGGTGGTAGGGCGTTATAGTTAATAATATGTGCCTAAGTGGATTATATCACGTACCTTTATATCAGGAGGGATCGACGGGTGGGGGAATACAAGGATCTGTTGAAGAAGTTGCTCGACGAGAGGGCCCGAGGGCCGACTGTTATAGGAGGAATGATCCCCCACCCCGACCCCCAGGTAGTAAGGGACTCCATCGGATTCATAGACGAGAACCTTGGAGACCTAAATGATTTCCCGGCAACAAACCTTGCAGTCAGCTATATAGCAAGAAAACTGTCGGACTGGATGTTCCACTCCTATTATCCGGGCATGGCTACCAGCGGCGGGTCCGAAGCTAACATACTTGCAGAACTACTGGCTCGCGCTGAGGGAGCAAGGAAGGTCGCAGCGTTCGAGACCGCTCATTACAGCGTGTGGAAAGCAGCTGACATACTCGGCTTGAAGAAAGTCGTTCTACCCGTTGAGGAGGGGTACAAACCGAGGCTCGACCTGCTCGATGAAACCGTAGACGATGAGACACTGCTAGTCCTTACCGTTGGTACTACGGAGACAGGTTTCATCGACCCGGTAGTGGAGGCGTCGAGAATAGCGTGCTCGAACGGCGGAATAGTCCATATAGATGGAGCATTTGCAGGTGTAATACAGTCTTACCTCAACCCCGTTAAAATACCGGGGAAACTAGACGACTGCATAAAAACTTACACGGTAGACCTACACAAAATACCTGAAGCCCCCGCACCTTCAGGCTTTCTACTAGCATCCGACTCTGATGTACTGGATAAACTGTATTACAAGGCGGATTACATACCCAGCGGCAGACAATTCGGCCTACTTGGAACCAGGCCGGGTTGGACAGTTATAGCTGGAGCCCTAAGCCTCGCCAGGATAGAGGATAAAGGAGGTATAGGGAGGATAGCTGAGCTACTCTTAGATTCTAGTAAAAGGATAGCGGAAGGCTTAGAAGACTACGGGTACACCACGCCACACAAGGTTGAGGCACCTGTTCTCTGCCTACTACACCCCGAGATAAACGACATAGTGGACAATCTCTCTAGAGCGGGCTACAGTGTATATAGATGTATGAACGGCAGAGGTATCAGGCTAGCTGTAACTCCATGGCTAATAAGAGAATATGGCGTCGAAGGGGTAGTTGAACTGTTAGGTGAAGCGGCTGAAACTACTTTTTAACGGCCTCGATAGTATATAGGGGAGGATCCCTTTCCTTCCATGTAATATCGAAGCCTTCGGACTCCAATACGCTGACGAGTATGTCGAAGGGGACGACCTCGTCTAACCCTTCTATAACGAGTTTATCCCCACTGTTCATCTCCATAATTTTCAGGAGGAGGAGTCTACTCGGCCCTTCACGGCACTCCCCCACGCTGTCCGGTGACAATTCTAGTCTGTGCACCTTGCCCACTATACTATACACCATTAAGTATTAATGGCCTAGAGGATATTATCGCTTCTCCTCATATTGTAATATGTAATAATTCCTGTAGAGTCAACAATAGCCACTATAGGGATTCTTGAATTAGCGGTGCTGTAATCGGCTAGATCCGCCAGTGCTCCCGGCGTGATATGCTCGCCCTCCCCCAGTACATGTACCTCTATAATCCTATTAGGCTCTATTATTAACAGGGATCTCTTAGCGGGACCCCTTATCACCCTCTTACCCCTCTTTCTGAGGTCCAGGTATACCTGGAACATTAGGAAGTCATCTATCAACGGGAGAATTTTCTCGAATGCCGTGTCCCCCACTTTCCCGTTTAACTCAAGCATACCTTTATACGCGAGGTACCCGGCTTCATAAACATCGAGGTACCCGTCGGGCGATAGTTTACCTAGCTCCTCTAGTTTCGTGCAGAGTCTAGAAGACACGCACTCTACTATTTTCAGTTTTCTCCCTTCTGTCACTACTCTTATTTGTATATCCTCACGGACATCATTCAATTCAACGAACCTCCTTCCCCAATTCCGCAACCACAGCTCCACAAGGAATAATAAAAACGGCGCACAGTTATAATACCCATTTAACCAATTTTCCATTTTCCTGGTTCTTTTTGAAAGGTGGTAAAATGTGAATAGGCTGGACGAGCTATTCGATAAGTACAGTGACCTCCTCAAGATAAAGCCGTTAGTATGGCATGGTGATACAAAGGAGCTAGAGTGGCTTGACACGCGGTTGTTACCCCACAAGGAGGTCTACCGGAGATCAGGGGATTACAGGAGGATCGCTGTAGCTATAAAGGAAATGGAAGTTCGCGGAGCTCCAGCAATAGGGGTCACCGCAGGATTCGGTATGGTTGCAGCTGCATACCACGAGGAAGCCAGGAGCGCCGAGGAATTAATGAAAGTGCTCAGGGA
>JALUZI010000066.1 GCA_027012045.1 Desulfurococcales archaeon | reverse complement strand
GCTATCCGCGAATTTCTCCGACAACCTGGAATCCATGAGAACCGCCGTAGTAACAGTGTACTACACGAAGTCCCCGTGGAGCACCTATGACAAAGGAGTCGTGCAAGGGTTCCTCTCCTCCTTCGCGGATAATTATAGAAAAGAGGTTCTATCAGTCTCGATGAAGTATGTTTCACAATATGTTCCATCTAACGTGACCGGGTTCATAAAGGACTGGTACAGGTTCATAGGAACACCTATAGCGATGAAGGCAATAGGCTACTCGCCGGAGATGCTGGCCACCAAGCAGGGGTTAAGAGCGTTCTACGCCATTGGGATGATAGGTGTGGAGATACTCTTCATAGGGCTCAGCACAGGCGTTGCCTCCATAATAGAAATGAAGAGGAACGGGACGCTGAGCCTCCTCCTCTCAAGCCCCATGAGGGCATGGGAAATGTTCGTAAGCCTCACACTCGAAGTCCTCTACGCAGTCGCGATATCAGCAATAGCAATCTGGCTCACAAGCATCCTCCTAGGAGCCCAGTACCACCTATCAACAGGTGAAGCCCTAGCAATAATAATCCTCCTACTAATCGGGACCATATTCACAATAGGCCTAGGCCTACTACTAGCACCCCTAGCAAGAAGCCAGGAAGCAGCAATGGCCATAGTAAACGGCCTAGCATTCCCGATAATGTTCATCGGAGGACTAGTCATACCCGACTTCGTCCTCCCACCATACCTCCAGGGATTCGCCAAATACTACCCTCTAAGCATGACGATAAAAGGCATAAGAGACATGACAATCTACAACGCCACAATACTAGACGCGTTAAAGGAGACTACACCAGCAATAATCGCCACTGTAATAGTCTACCTGACAGGGTTCATAGTATTCAACAAACTACTCGCAAGAGCAGTAGAAGAATAACCAGTTCAAAAACAGTTTTTATGACTCATAGAACACTCTGTAAATCTCAACATGCTCCTCTTTCTCCAACAGATACCTATCATCCTCTGGGTAGTATTTAGCTCTGCTAGGATCCTCACCCGCGAACCTGGCCATTGCATCCATCGACTCCCACACCGTGACAAGCAGGAAATGGGATACATCGCCTTCATTCCTTCTCGTAAAGTAAATCTTCTTCAATCCTGGAACACTGGAATAATCCGGCACAGCCCTCTTCACGAGGAACTCCTCGTACTCATCCGCTAACTCCCTTCTAACCCTACCATGCCAAACCCTGAGAAACATAAGATTCCACCTTTGATTGTTCAAGAATGGTTTTGGGATTAATGAGGGAATTAAATAATGTAACTTTGTTTCATCATTCCCAGCTAGTATTGATAGTATTACAACCAGCCGTTTTATCATAACTGTTGATTTATCTTGAATCATTTTCTTCAACTGTTCCTCATTGGTTGTAGATTATAATATTGTAGGGATTTTGTGTTCAAATATTAGTCTTGTAATAGATATAACTTATAACATATTATTCATGATCCAAGATGGTGATATGCTTGGATGAAAACCTGACACTTGACTGGCGGTATTACTACAGGTATATGCTTGAGAACACGCCTTTCATAATACATTATCCTACCTGTGGTGGGGGAGACGAATGCATACTCGCATGCCCCTATGGTAGCCTGATATGGGATACAAAACCGATGAAGCTCAGAGTACTCGGTCTCGGCAGTAAAAAGATAAGGTACAGGCCAGTAATGGTTCACCCTGAACTCTGCAGGAGATGCATGTTATGTGTTCAAGCATGTCCTACAGGTGCTCTAGTGCCAAAGGATAGAGAGCCTGAACATCCATGGCTCCGAATGACCCTGGAGATACTACGTCTGCCGTTCAAGAAGCGCTATGGTCTCCGATACGTCTTTAGGAAAGAACACAGGATAAGATTCGTCAAAAATAACTGGCCCAAACCAAAACGTCGTAGAGAAATAGGACACGAAACCTAAAGCTTCACTAACTGCTGATAGAAGTTATCTTTTGTGCAATAATAATTAGCCTCGGACTTGAAGGTTTATACTCGTCACCCTTATAGGACCCGAGGGCTTTCACGATTTTCAACCCGGCCTTTTCTAGCATATTATTTAGCTCCCAGTACGTGTAAATTCTTAGGGTGAAACCCTTCTCAGCTAAAGGTAGTGTCGAATCTTTCTTTTTGAATATCCTCTTTACATGTAGCCTGCCTCTAAGTATGTCAAACGTGGAGTCTTCTAGGACGATATAGTTACCAGCCTCATACCAGGTTCTCCATCTCCCATCATTATTGTACACGTTATGCAGTAGAGCAATAGGGTTAATTAGATCTACTAGGAAGGCTCCACCAGGCCTTAAGGCCCTAGAGACCCTCCTCAGCACCTCTAAGTTCTCCTCGTCACTGAAGTAGCCGAACGTTGTGAAGAACATGTAGACGCCGTCGAACTCCGATTTATATTCCATGCTTCTCATATCACTGCTGACCAGCTCCACCCTGTCTTCCACACGGAACTTCGAAATTCTATCCCTAGCTATTCCTAGTAGAAACTTGCTTAGATCAAGGCACACGACTCTGTAACCCCATTTTCCCAGGTAAACAGCGTGACGCCCATAACCGCAGCCCAGGTCTAGGACACTGGAACCCTTTGGGAGGCCTAGGGACTCAACGATGAATCTTGCTTCTTTCTCGTTTCTCTCCTCGTTCTCGAAAACGCTGTAAGTTTCATAGTAAAGCTCATCGAAGAACTTCTTAAACCACTCTTTATCTTCCAAGTTCATTGATTAACACACTCTATTGTAATTGATCTATGATTCTTAATCTTAAAAAAGTTTGATGTCACTGATTAAATAAAAGTTAGAAGAGTATCATGTTAGTGCTATCAAGTTCACATATAACCCTAGTGCTTATTTGGTTTGTTAGATTTAATACTGGCGCTAAACGGAAAGCATGGTTTATTCAATTATAGCTTGGTTCACGATACTCATTATTTAAGGAGAACATGTAATCTACTTATATCTAATGGTATTTCTCTGAATATTGCATAGATTTCACACAGTCATTACTTTTAATCCTGCCGCTGACTCTGCTACAATTTGGGATTCCCGCATGTCATACGGCAAAGTAGCTATACGTCATGTTGACACGGTTGATTTTGAAAGAATTATCGAGATCATTAAAGGTCTTCCTGAGTGGTTTACCGAGAACGCCATCGGTGATGTTCGAAGGGATTTGGAGAGGATGTCTGGGTTTGTAGCGGTGGTCGAGGGTGGTTTGAGGGGTTTTATTCTGCTTGATGAGAGGGAGTGTTGTATTGAGATTGCATGGTTGGCTGTGGAGAAGGAATACCAGGGCAGGGGTATTGGGAGCCTCCTGGTAGAAGCATCGGAAAAGTACGCGTGTAGTAAGGGCAAGCCGGTTCTAACAGTTAAAACGTACGGTGGAATGGACTA
>JALUZI010000065.1 GCA_027012045.1 Desulfurococcales archaeon | reverse complement strand
GTGGAGTAGGGGTAAAGAACCTGCCTACAGTATTATAGAGTCAATGCTAGAAGAGCTTTCACGCGTGGTTCATGGGATGGCGTCTATACACAATGTCAACACTATCCTGTTATCAGGCAGGCTTTCGAGGGTGAACGAGATACGCACCAGTGTCCTGGACAGAATAGCAGACCTAAACGTTGAGCCGCTAGGCCTCCTTGACGGGGCTAAAATATCCAAGGAGGCAGCCCAGGGATATGCTCTCGTAGCGGACGGTTTGATGGGCGGGAGATACAGCCACATAGTCTACATGAACAGGTTATCCGAAGCCAAGGGCACTGTTATGGACTACGCTGTGCACCCCAGGCTGGTGGAGGCTAAGAAGAGGATAAGAGAAGCGTACAAGGCTTCTGTGAGGAACCCCAAGCTATAACCTTTGTGTTCGTGTGGAGAGTGCTGTCTACTTGATTCAAGCCAACGTTATTGTGACTGATATTGATAGCACCCTCGTAGACCAGACATATGATCTCTCCCCGACCGCGCCTTACCTCCACAGCTTCCTAGGCCACGGCGGCTATATCGTCTTCGCCACAACGAAAACTATCGACGAGGTCCTCCTCTATATTCATCAGTGGAGCCTCCCTAAAACTAGAATCTTCATAGTAGCCGAGGCGGGAGGCCTTGTAGCAGGTATTGACTTGGAGAAATATGACTCCACATATAGGGGTTATAGGATCCTGGAGCTTGGCACTAGGCTGAGAGAGGGAGACCTGGAAATAGTGAGGAGGTCCAAGTGCAGGCCCAGAGGGTATAGAGACATGGATCCTGGTGAGTTAGAGGCTGTAGCGGGGCTTAGGGGGAAGTACGCTGTCGCGGCTAGGAATAGGTGGTTCACAGAAAGCCTCTACTCCCCTGATAGGGAGTGCCTGGTCGAGCTGGGAGACCAGTATAGATCTATGGGTTACTTCGTGCATATGGGGCGGCGGTTCCTGACTATAGGACGTATCCCAGGTAAACGGGTTGGTGTTAGGGCTGTATTAGAGTACTCGGCCAGGCTCTCCACGAGTGGTTGCACGGTCTACGGGTTTGGCGATGCTGATATGGACACTGGGATGCTGGAGGACGCGGATTACGCTTTCCTGGTCCCGTCTTATGCCGAGGTTGTTCTTAGGAGGAGCGACTACATAAAGGCTCCTATGCCGGCTCCCGGAGGATGGATATATCTCTACGAGAAATATGTCCATCCACGGATTCTAGGGTAGGGGCAAAGCCAGCATTTGGCCTGAATCAATCACTATTACTTGCCCGGTTATACTCGACGCTTTTTCGCCGGCCAGGAAGGCAACCAGCTCAGCGACTTCCTCCGGGTCGACAAGGCGGCCCGTGAGAGTGTACTTCTCCTCGTACTCCCTTACACTAAGGCCGGTTGCTTTGAAGAAGCTTAAACCCATGTCAGTCTTGGCGAAGCCGACGGCTATAGCGTTGACAGTGATACCTGTACCAGCCAGCTCCTGGGCTAATGCTCTTGTAAACCCTATTACTCCAGCCTTGGCGGCGCTGTAAGCGGCTAACCCTGGGACTCCCCGTATCCCGGCTATACTCGTTATATTGATTATTCTACCGTTACCAGAGTTCAAGAGTAATGGGAGGGCTCTCCTCGTGACTAGGAAGACGCTGTCGAGGTTCACCCTTATCTGCTTCTCCCAAAGCTCGTCTGTCATGCTGGACACGGGGGTTAGGTATCCCCATCCAGCATTGTTTACGAGGACATCGAGCCTACCGTATCTCTCGGCTACTTCTCCGAGTAACTTGTCGACTTGAACGGGATCCGACACGTCTGCACCTACTATGACTCCGTCGGACCCGGCTTCCCTGATTTTCTCCAGTGTCTCCTCTGCCTCTTCCCTTCTTTTCCTGTAGTTAACGATGATGCTAAACCCTTCCCTGGCTAGTTTAATAGCTGTAGCCCTGCCTATACCCCTGCTTGACCCCGTGACTAGTGCTACTTTCTTGTTCAACCCGGGCAGCCTCTCAGCTATTGTTTTCCAGGTGCTCTTTAACCTCCTCTTCTCCTTGCTTCATCATTTCATCCAGGTTCTCATCACACCTCCTCAGGAGGTACATGAACTCACCCAAATGCTCCTTCTCCTCGTCAGCTACCTCCCGGAACACTTCAGCTATAACTTTATCTGTGGATGCCTCGGCTATTTGCCTGTACAGCGTTATTGCGTCAACCTCGGCTATAATAGCTAGCCTCAAAGCGTCGCAAAGCCTCTCGCCAGAGATTTTAGCTCCTGGCGCAATGTCAAGCGGGTGTTTGCCGAACACGTATAACCACCTATTTTCACTGTGGATAATTATTTATGTTAGAGGCGTCATTATAATATAGTGTTACGGAAGCTCTCATATTAATAATCCTACTCCATGCCTCTTCAATGGTTAGAGGTGTAATGACCTTGGAATACCTGGTTGAAAAAACGTTTTTCCCGTGCTCTGGCGAGAAATGTGCTGGTCTAATCTATCGTCCTATAGGAGTTCCCGAAACGCCTGGAGTGGTGATGGCATTCGGGTTCGGCATGGTGAAGGAGATCCACGCCGAGGACTATGCTCCTAGGTTCGCCGAGGCCGGGTATACAGTGCTCGTCTTTGACTATAGAAGATTCGGTGAAAGCACCGGGCATCCAAGGCAGGCCCTTTATCCACTTGACCAAATAGAAGACTACAGGTGCGCTGTTAACTATATAAAGACGCTCCCGAATGTTGATCACAGAAAGATATGCCTGTGGGGCACCAGCTTCAGCGGGGGCCACGTCCTACTGCAACTCGCGTTCCCACAGCCAGGTGTGAGGTGCGGCATTGCCCAGGTGCCGAACTTGTATACTTATAAAACCGCAATAAGCTACGCTGGAAGCATCGAGCCGTATATGGAGCTTGTAGAAGCATTCAGGGATAGAGCGTGCAAGAGGTCTCGGGATATAATACCGATAGTATCCGAGTCAGGGCCCTCCGTTATCAGGAGCAGTGAGGCCATTGAGTACTATACGAGGAAGGCATCGGAATACCCTAGGTTCAAGAACTATATTACAATTGACAGTTTAGAAAAAATTCTTTTATACTCCCCCGGGCTTTACGCGGGACTAGTGTCGAGGCCTATATTCATACTGGCGGCGCTCAGGGATAATACTACTCCACCTGAATTCGTGAGGGAAGCAGCTTCGCAGATTAGGGTTGATAAGAAGCTCTTAGAGGTTGATGCAGGCCACTTCGATATATACGAAGAACCCCTGTTGTCAAAGATCGTTGAAGAGGAAATCAGTTTCATGAAGAAGTACCTGGGGTGAACGTGGAATTGCCAGGTTGGCCCAGCGGGTTGATCCAAGTCAAAGACGGGTTCTACGCCTATATAGACCCTGAGGGTGGATGGTTCAAAAGCAATATGGGAATTATAGACGCGGG
>JALUZI010000064.1 GCA_027012045.1 Desulfurococcales archaeon | reverse complement strand
GAAACAAGACAGTATGTAGTCCGAGGAGAGGCGTTGATGGGCGAGTCCCGTTCTTCGTCGGAGAGTCATGGAGGTATGGAGTCGGCTACTTCGCCATGCTCAAGATGCATGAAGACCTGGGCATGCCCTCGAGAACCGAGAAGCTGGAGCAGTTCATGCACGCGACAGTGTTCAGCCTCCAAACATACGAGGCCCCGTATGTCTTGGAGTACAAGAAGAAGCTGCCTCAAGGCTTCACAGACGTCCTAGAAACTTGGAACCCAGTGTACCTCGACGACATTGCCCCCGGCCTAACCGGTGATGACGTGGATGCGTTTATATGCCTCGCACAGTCCCTGACAATACTGGTTGCGCAGTACATAGCTGATAGGGGGCTTGACAAGCCTTACTACAGGAGGGCTAAGGGTGTGGCTGAGAGACTCGCAGGAACCATATACTCCAAAGGATAAACTATACTATGCCCTGCTATCAGGGGAGAACAAGCATATAGCCATAGGTGAACTGGAGTCCCTGCTGGAATCCGTGAACGCGAGAGTCAATCTTATCTATCCCCTTGAAACACTCGCCTTAATAGACACGAGCGCCTCGAAGGAGCAGTTAGCCAGGATCACCAGTCAGTCAGGCTACATAAGGGAAACCGGTGTATCCGTAACGCTAGCCCCCGAGGACCCATACAGGTTCCCCAGGCACGTTGAGAACAGGGTTCCACCCGGGGTTTACTGGATAGTCTACGAGAAACACATGAAGCCAGAATGGGATCCAGGGCAACAGACGATCATCAAGACTATAATCACGGCGAACAAGCACGCCAGCTACAGTAGAAACGGTATGATCTTGAAAGTAGACCACTACCCTGGATTCATACACCTGGGCATCCGGCTGGAAAAGAAGAACTACGCCGAGTTCGTATCCCGGTTGCCGAGGAGGAGGCCCGTTTTCAGGCCGGGCACGCTTGACCCTATTCTATCTAGGTCCATAGTAAATCTTTCTAGGCCCCTTCAAAACAAGGTTTACCTGGACCCGTTCTGCGGTGTAGGAGGGTTCGCGATAGAAGCAGGGCTAGTAGGGTTCAACCCGGTACTATGCGGGGACATGGATTACCATATGATGAAAGGTGCCGTCGTTAACATCAAACACTATGTAAAAGGTAAGGCGCTGATATGCTATTACGGAGACGCTGGAAGACTACCATTAAAGGACAACAGTGTGGATAGAATAGTCACTGACCCTCCCTATGGCAGGACAACCTCTACACGTGGATTGAGGAGAGAAAGTATTATCAGGGACTTCTTGAGGGAGGCTTGGAGAGTGCTCAAACCAGGGGGATTCCTAGTATACGCATATCCGGCTGAGGTAAAGCCAAGGAACCTAGCGAGGGAGACGGGCTTCATCGTGGTCGGGTACTATGAGATGCATGTTCACAGGGGGTTGGTGAGAGCCATAGTTGTGGCTAGGAAGCCCCGTGCTGGTTGACCCATTCAAACTCCCTTGCCACGACAGGGTAGAGCTCCACCTGGTCGACGCCCTCCTTGGGGGGCAGGGTGTCCCCTACGAAGATCCTCTTAACCCCACTGTTCCTCAACTTGTCAACCGCGCCTCCAACCAGTAGGCCGTGTGCGGCGACGGCATAGACATCTGTGGCTCCCTGCTCCAGGAGCATCCTAGCGGCTTTCGCCATGGTACCCCCAGTGGATATAATGTCGTCCACTATAATGATGCTCCTGCCCCTCGCCGGTATCTCTTTTGGCTCCATGTATACCTCACCTGTCACCCTGTCCCTCCTCTTCACTATGTAGTCGAACTCCGACCCGAACGCGTCGGCGAACCTTCTCGCCCTGTCTATGGCCCCTAGATCAGGGGAGAGGACCAGTACGTCGCTCGGGTGGGGGAGCTTGTCAGCTAGCACTCCAGCCATGTAGGGGTATGGGTCTAGGCTTATTGCTCTACCCGCGAAGTGGCGGAGGCTATCCATTTTGTGGATCTCTATTGTGTAGAACTCTTCTGCCCCCAGGCTCCTCAGCAGTCTGAGGAGTAGGGCTACGCTCACCGCTTCTCCTTTGAGGAACTCCTTGTCCTGCCTGCTGTAGGCTAGGTATGGTGTTACGAGTATAACGTTGTAACCCTGGCTCCGCAACTTGTCTAACGCGAGGAGGGCCTCCCACAGCCTCTTGTCCTGTGGGGGGTCCAGGTTCTGTATGTAGAGGATATTATTGTCCGGTAGCTCGGGTATTCTAATGTAGCTCTCTCCGTCCGGGAAAACCTTGTTTTCAACATTATATATCTCCAAGCCCAGGGACTCGGCCACGCCTTCCGCGTATCTGCGGGATATTTCACCCGTTCCGGCTAGGACCAGCAGGTTCTTATCCAAAACTATCCCCTGAGTAACTTGTATACTCGGTTGTTGACTATAAGTAATATTACACTGTATATGTGAAAACCGCTATTACCAAAGCCGCTGCAGCTGACAGCGCTGATAATACTATGACAGCGGCGACGATCTCGGGTTCGGTTAACGATCTATCGCCCACCAAGAGTCTAACAAGTGTGACGGGGACGCCCCTAGCCTCGTTCCGCTCTATCTCCCATCCATTAACCTTTACAGGCCTTACACTAACCTCGTGCCTGCCCCTGAACCCTTTAATGCTCGCGATGTTACCATAGCCATTTATCACCCAGGGCATCATAGCTAGGACAACGGCGAGCTCAACCTTACCCAGCAAAGCAACAGTACCTACGAGAGCGCCAGCAGTTATGCTGCCCACGTCACCGTTGAATATCCTGGCGGGGAACATGTTGTACTTGAGGGCTGTAATGTGGAGCATGAGGAACGGCAAGCCGAGGAGAACTGCTAGAGGAGTGCCCCCGTGGAGGTATAATAGCACACCTGAGAACACCGCGGCGGCATAGATGAATAGGGAGGAGACGTGGAGAACACCGTTTTGTGTGTCACTCATATTAGCGGCATTCGCGAAGACCGTCATAGCGAAGGGGATAGCCACCGGGTATAGTATAGTGAACCTAGCGGCACCAACAAGAGGTATGTATAGGTGGGGATCGTAGACACTGAGGGCTAGTAGGGGGGATCCCAGGACAAGGCCTCCCAGGATCTTTGCGGGTGGAGAGAGTACTAGGAAATCGTCGACTAGCCCTATCACACCAGCCAGGACGGTTACGAGGAGGACGGCAGTGAAGACCCGTGGGGGTAAAACACCAGTAGCGGCCAGAGCGGACTCCGCTACTATCGATGACAACAGGAAAACTATACCCCCGGACTCCGGGACGATTGGCCTATCCGGTTTATGCTTGTCTTCCCCGTACACACCGCGGTTCAAAGCCGTCCTGATGTAACGGTTTATAACAGCTAGGTAAAGAGCTACACCCGCAAGTCCCGCAATGAAAGAATAGGCGATATCCTCTTCCAACACTTCAATACACCGCCCTGGCAGACACTACCCTGTATTAATC
>JALUZI010000063.1 GCA_027012045.1 Desulfurococcales archaeon | reverse complement strand
CAGCACTCCAGGGACAGCTCTCATCCTTGTTAACAGCTTGTCTATCTCCTTGAGAGAGGAGGCCTTGACCTTGACGACTATGTCGTACTGCCCGTAGGTCACCCTAACGTCCTCAACGTAGTCCTTGAACTCGCTGCGTATCCTGTCTGCTACCTCGTGCTCCTTGGCCACCTCCGTGTTTATGAGGATGTACGCGACGATCTCCTCCACTGTTATCCCACCACTACAACTTAACATTGCAGTCTTAACAATATAAATCATACCAGCCGGGAGGGATTGATAAATACCCTTACACCAAACCAATCAACCCCGAGGTGCCCGGTGTGGTAGACCTGAAGCCCCGGATACGCGAGAAACGCTGGGATGTCAAGAGGGAGAAAGAGATCATAGACCTCTGGAAAAAAGAGGACCTCTACACGTACACTATGGACCCAAAGGATGAAAGGCCCCTCCTGGTCATAGACACCCCGCCGCCGTACCCGAGTGGGAAATGGCACGTCGCTGGAGCCGCCCATTACTCCCAGATCGACATGATAGCAAGGTACTTCAGGCTTAAGGGCTACAACGTAGTCTTCCCGTTCTACGCGGATAGGAACGGGCTTCCAGTTGAGGTTAAGGTTGAGAAGACCTATAACATAAACGCACACGAAATGGCCTCAACCCCTGAGGGGAGGAGGAAGTTCATCCAGCTGTGTAAGAGCTTCCTAGACGAGGTCGAGGGCGAGCTGGCGAGGATCATGGAGAAAATGGCGTGCAGCCACACCTACTGGAGAGACGGTACGGACAGCGTGAAGTACAGGACGATGACTCAGGCAACGTTCATCGACCTGTGGAAGAGAGGGTTGATATACGAGGACGAGAGACCAGTCCGCTGGTGCCCCAGGTGTAAGACTACCCTCGCCGAGGCTGAGGTAGAATACGAGGAGCGGAAGGGCTACCTATACACCATACTCTACAAGCTAAAGGAGACCGGGGAACCCCTACCCGTCTCGACTACCAGGCCCGAGCTAATAGCTTCATGTAAAGCATTAGCGTTCAACCCTGAAGACGATAGATACAAGCACCTGGAAGGGAAGACCGCTATAGCACCTATATATGGGCACGAGCTGAAGATCCTCCCCCACCCGCAGGTGGACCCCGAGTATGGCACGGGTCTAATGATGGTGTGTAGCTACGGTGACGAGGACGACGTCAGGATGTTCAAGGAGCTAGGGTTGAAGTCCAAGGTCATAATAGACGAGGACGGCAGGCTTACAAGTGAAGCAGGAGTCCTAGCGGGGCTGAAGGTAGAGGAGGCTAGGGAGAAAATAGTTGAGATACTCAAGGAGCAGGGATTACTGATTGATAAGAAGGAGATAACCCATAAAGTACCTGTATGCTGGAGGTGCCACACGCCGATCCAGATAATCCATAGAAGGGAATACTTCCTAAAGCAAATGGAGTACCTTCCACAGCTCAGGAGAATTGTGGATCAAATAGATTTCAAGCCAGAGATGCATAAGAGGAAGCTGCTTGACTGGATGGACAGCATAAGCATGGACTGGCCGATATCAAGGGACAGGTACTACGGTACGGAGATCCCTGTCTGGCACTGTACGAGCTGCGGAGCTAAACTTGTCCCGGAGCCGGGGAAGTATTACAGGCCGTGGATAGACGAGCCGCCGTTCGAAAAGTGCCCAGTATGTGGAGCTGGCAAGGAGAAGCTGGTAGGGGAGAAGAAAACGTTCGACACATGGTTCGACAGCAGTGTGTCAATGCTATACGTGACACAGTGGTTCTACAACAGGGAGTTCTATGAGAAGGCTAAGGATAACACGCTCCGCCCCCAGGGATACGAGATCATAAGGACATGGCTTTACTACAGCCTCCTACGCGTATACCAGCTAACCGGAAGACCTGCCTTCCGCTGGGTTAGAATATCCGGGATGGGCTTGGATCCTAAGGGTAGGGCCATGCATAAAAGCCTTGGAAACGTGGTCGACCCGGAGCCAATACTGGACGAGGAAGGCGCTGACGCCTTCAGGTACTGGGCGGCCGCCTCAGCCAAGCTGGGATACGACTACAGGTTCAACCGCGACATGATCAAGACCGGCCGGCTCTTCGCCACGAAGCTATGGAACATAGCCAGGTTCATAAGCAGCTTCCCCGAGCCCACGGAGAACTATGAGCTGTCCAGCCTCGACAAGGCTTTCCTAGGCCTACTCGACGAGTATCTCGAGAGGATAGAGCAGGGATACGATGAGCTAGACGTGTTCGACCCTATACACCTGATATACGAGTACACGTGGAACTTCTTCGCCAGCCACTACCTCGAACTCTCCAAGAAACCGGCTTACAACAGGGACGGCCGGTACACAGAGGAGACCCAGAGGGGTGCCTGGCGCACCCTCCACCAGATCCTGAGGAGAATACTGGTTGTTCTATCACCGATCATGCCTGTGGTGACCGACGCTATATACAGGGAGCTCTACGGTGAGAGCGTCCACAGGCAGAAATGGCCTAAACCCGCAGGCTACAAGGACCAGGCCGATCTTGCAAGGGAGATAGCCAAGGTAGACAACGCTATCTGGGGTGAGAAGAGGAGGCTGGGCCTAAAACTAGTCGAGCCGTTGCCATCCAAGGTGTGCGTGTCAACAAGTATTCCCAGCGACGCCCTAACTGTTCTCGGCGAGTTCCATAAAACTGAAATAGAAACCGGTGAATGTGAGGGCAGGGAGATTGCTCCAGGCATAAAAATAGCTAGCCAAGCTTGAAGCCAGCGGCGAAGCCCGCCAAGAAGGAGGCGGCGAAGGGGACGTTCATCAGCACGTATGTCTTCAAGCTCGTCCCCGCCCCCGCCACGCCCCTGGCGGCGCCTTCTATCTTATCCTTCAAAGCCTCATAGTTGACCGAGACTATTCCCTCATTAGCAAGGTACAGCAGGCCAAGCGTGAACAGTCCTAGGATTACCAGCGCTATCTTCAACACTTTCTTGGCCGCATACCCAGAGGCGAAGCCGAGTATGAAGCCTCCCCCAGCCTGGAACGCAAGGTTAACCCAGATGTCACCGCCCGAGTTATCCACTGCTAGACATGCACCCCCATAATAATTAACAATGATAATCCCACTATTAAACTATGGAGCAAGTGATACGCCGGGTAAACCCGGGGTGAAATACGGTGGAGGAGAAGGCTTGCTTCAGGGTGTACGTGGAAGGGAGGGTTCAAGGCGTCTTCTTCAGGGCTAATACTAAAGCTATGGCTGAGAAGCTAGGTGTTAAGGGGTGGGTCAGGAACCTCCCCGACGGTAGGGTTGAGATAGTTGCTGAGGGCCCATACGAGGCTGTGGGAGCCCTGGTCGGATGGGCCCTTAGGGGGCCGAGGCACGCCCGGGTAGAGAGGCTTGTTGCTGAGAGGGTTGAGTGCGTTGGGTATGACGGTTTCGTGATCCGCTATTAGATGCTTACCGGTTCAGGATGGGGGTCAGTAGCGCCGACCGTGCTCACAGGCCGGTCTAGGAT
>JALUZI010000062.1 GCA_027012045.1 Desulfurococcales archaeon | reverse complement strand
GATTAAGATATGCTATACGGGTTGTTCTGGTTCATATACGACCCTATAGGGTTCCTAGTGACTATACTAGCCTCAACACTAGCCTATGGAGCGTTCGTCACACTGATAGGCCCCCGGATGGTCGCTGGGAGACCTAGGAGCATGGCTCAGCTCTCCCTTAACATGACTATTACAGCCCTCCTAGTCATCCTCGGAGGACTCAGCCTGATCTACCTAACAGTTTACGCGCTCCAGGAATGGGGAGGCATAGCCTGGTCCACCAGCCTCAGCGAGCTACTATTGGTCTATCTAGGCGTAGTCGTGTTCTTCGGTTTGATACAGTATGCACTTAGCCCTGTGATAATAAGGATGTACTACAAGCTCAGGGAGCCATCCACCCCGAGGGAAATGCGGGTAGTCAGGATAGTCGAGGATCTCTCCAGGAGGGCCGGCATGGACCCCCCGAGGGTCTGGATAGCCGATGTTAATATTCCTAACGCTTTCGCCTTCTCCTCGTTCGCCTCTAGGAACGTTGCTGTGACATCACCTTTACTGGACATGCTCAGCGATGAGGAGCTGAGCGGAGTACTAGGCCATGAGCTAGGCCACCTGAGGCACAGGGATGTACAGGTCATACTAGTGCTGTCACTCATACCGGTAGCACTATACTACCTGGGAAGGGGCCTCATGTTCCTAAGGTCGAGCGACGAGGAGAACACTGGGGCCACACTGGCGCTTGGAGCGGCCCTAGTGGCTTTCGGCGTCATATTCAGCTTCATAGTAAGGCACTTCAACAGGCTCAGAGAATACTTCGCCGACGCCCACTCAGCAATGCTCCACCTGAACCATAAGCCTTTGCAGAGGGCTCTGGCCAAGATACACCTAGCGTTCGAGTCAATGAAGACCGGGCTAGGAGCGGAGGCCGTATACGCCGCTACTGAAACACCGGCCAAAATGCTTTTGATATACGCGCTAGTAGACCCGTTCATAGACTGGTTCTACGAGCCGTTCAGGCCGTGGAGGCTGAAGGGGTTCGCCGACATAGACAGTGTGGTTGAGGACCTGAAGAGGATGGAGGTATCCGCTATGGAGGAGCTGTTCGCCTCGCATCCACCGGTGCCTAAGAGGCTCCAGTTCCTAGACGACCTGGCCTTAAGGCACTTCACGTAGAACCAGCGTCCTAACTATCTCCTCGAACCCCAGGCCGCTCGGCCTGCTAGCTATATACGTAGCCACAGCCTTCGCCTCCTCATCCGCGTTCGAAGGAACCCCCGAGACCCCTGCCGCTACAAGCATCTCCACATCATTCTTCGAGTCACCAACAGCCAATACCTCGCTTCTACGGACGCCCATCATTGAAGCAAGCTCTATGAGCGAGCGCCCCTTACCCCCGCCCGGTGGTTGTACGTGTATAGCGAACCCGCTGTAGAGTATGTTCCCGTCCCACCCCGAGTCCTTGATGACCTCCAGGGCTCTCCGGTAATACTTTTCACCCGAACCGTCCAGTGGAACCGGGAACGCTATGTCGTGGTCCCTATACTTGTTCTGCCAGCTGTCCCGGAGCCCTAGCTCCCTGATCTTGTCGAGGACCCACTCAGGGGGCCTCCCCCTGCAGAGCCTCTTGACTTTGCCTTTATAGTAGACTATGCAGCCGTTCTCGGCTATGACAGGGCCGAGCGCCCCCGTGTACCTGGACAAACCCATAACGACCGGGAGACTGTTACCTGAGGATAACGCTATTGTCACACCTTTCCCCCGGGCCTCCCTTATAGCCTCCAGCGCCCGGCACTCTAGGGGGAACTCTGTTCTCCCCACTGTAATCGTTCCATCCACATCGGTTACTACTAGCTTTATCATTTGAGCCTCCTCTCATACAGAGTCTCGTATATCGGGCCTTTCCTGGTGAGCGTGCTCTTCTTCAATCTGACCGAGCTTACAGTCATTTCACCGAAGTCCACGTCCCGGTAGGATATCATTATTTTAACGAGTTTCTCAAGGTTCCGGGTTCCCTTTATCCTCGCAAGCGTCACGTGGGGGTGGAACTCTGTTCTCTCCGGCTTGAAGCCGGCCCTCCTCACACCAGCCTCGACGACACGGTATATCTCGCCGAGCTCCCTTGCACCCTCTGAGACGCCGACCCACACAACCCTTGGCCTGTAGGGGTTGGGGAAGCCTCCTAGCCCCGTGAGCTTGACCCTGAACTCAGGCATTTCAATGGGCTCCAGCGCTTCTCTAACAATGTCTTCTACACGGGACTCCGGTATCTCGCCTATGAACCTGATCGTTATATGCATGTTCTCCGTCTCGACAGGCTTCATTGGAACACCCGTGGATACTATGGTATCCCTTATCCTCTCAAGCCTGCCGAGCACGCCGGGGTCCTCGATGTCTACTGCTATGAACACTCTAACCATGCTGACCACTCTCTCCTGCCTGTTGGAGTAGAATGGTTACATGGAGCTATATAGAGGTTGGCTATCCGCTGGTATAGAAACTATATATCCTCCGAGGAGACAATTCAAGGGATTCCAGGGATAGAGGTATGGATGAGGCATTAGAGCGTAGGTATAAGTCTCTGATAATACTTACAGGCCTATTCATCGCCAGCCTGACAGCGTCGAATTTCCTAGCCTCAAAAATATTCTCGGCGGAAATACTGGGCTACACCGTGGCGGCGCCCGCGGCGGTATTGGCCTACGCTTTGACGTTCACATTCACAGATATCATAAGCGAGATACACGGGAAGAAAGCCGCGAACATGGTCGTCAGAATAGGGTTCATAAGCCAGCTACTCATACTCGGCTACATATGGTTCGCCCTAGCATTACCCACCGCCCCCTTCTCACCTGTACCAGAGGACGCTTACAGGAGCGTCGTGTTCAGCGGTTACACGATCATCATAGCCAGCCTGACAGCCTACCTCATAAGCCAGCACCACGACGTGTGGGCTTTCCACCTGTGGAAGAAGGCCACGAACGGTAAGATGCTATGGCTCAGGAACAACGCGTCTACAATGGTTAGCCAGCTCCTGGACACGGTGATATTCATATCCCTAGCATTCAACATACTCCCAGCGCTAATAGGAGGCCACCCCCTCCCGTGGAGCGTTGTAGGCACAATAATCCTAGGCCAGTACATAGTCAAGCTACTGATAGCACTCCTGGACACCCCGCTAGTCTATCTCGGGGTGATGATCACTAGGAACTACATAGAAGCCACGAGGGTAGCCCCGCTCACACCTGCCACTGGCCTGCTCCAGGTGGAAGATAAGCCTTGATAGGAGTGTTCAGGGAGAACGACAAGCTGGGCAGGAGGCTCGTAGTCATACTCCGCGGGTTCCCCTGCTCATACGGGAAATGCAGCTTCTGCCCCTTCGCAGCCGAGCAATCAGTGAGCCCGAGCGTTGTCTTGAGGGATAACCGTAGAATAATAAGCGTAGCACTCAGGGAGAAAGAGGAGTATGGGCCGGAGAGGATAGCTGTCTTCAACGGCGGAAGCTTCCACGAGCTCCCATATGACACTGTGGAGAGGCTGAGGCCCCTGGCTAAAGGAGTGGTCTTCGAGGTGGAGGAAAGGAGCGAGTACGTCACGCTAGACTCTCTCAGAGCACTGCTAGACTACTATAACCCGGAGAAGCTCGTAGTGAGAATAGGATTCGAAAACTTCAGGGAGGAGATAAGGGAGGGGTTGCTCAGGAA
>JALUZI010000061.1 GCA_027012045.1 Desulfurococcales archaeon | reverse complement strand
GAGAGAAAGACCTTCCCGAAGCCGTTGGAGCCGCATCTACTCTAGGCGGAGAAGTTTACGTTGCAGCTGCAGGAGGAGCAGCAAACATACTGAGTGAAGCTGCCAAGGGAGCAGTAAAAGCATTCAAAGTGAAAGGCGAGCTCCCAGAACAGATAGCTGCGGGCCTAGACAAGGTTTTCGAGGACGTGAAGCCGGATCTAGTAGTAACCGTGACATCTAAGAACGTGAAGGACGCGCTTTCAAGGCTTGCGGCAAGGAAGAACATACCATTCGTAGTCGATGCTCTCAGCTTCACAGTGGAAGACGGTAAAATAATAGTTGAACGCGGGATACTGAGCGGTAGAGCCGTAGGCAAGTTCGCCCTACCACTACCGGCCATAGTAAGCGTGCCCCCCAGGAAGTTCAAGCCAGGAGTACTGGGAGAGGCCGCTCCAACAGTAGAGGAGGTAGAAGCACCTGGGGAGAGCAAGGTCAGCGTTGTAGAGAGGAAGCCCAAGGAGAAGGGAGGAGTCAACCTCGAGGAAGCAGAGATAATTGTAAGCGTTGGAAGAGGATTCAAGAAGAAGGAGGATCTCAAGCTAGCGTTTGAACTAGCAGAGCTCCTAGGAGCCCAGATAGGGTGCAGCAGGCCTATCGCGGCTGACCTCCAGTGGCTCAGCGAGGAGCACTGGGTAGGCCTCAGCGGTAAGAAGGTCGCCCCCAAAGTCTACTTCGCGATAGGTATAAGCGGTGCGCCGCAGCACCTGGCAGGCATTATTGACTCCAAGATAGTCGTGGCGATAAACAAGGATAAGAGCGCGCCAATATTCAAGAACGCGGACTACGGTGTTGTAGCCGACCTTTACAAGTTCCTGCCGGTACTGATAGAGAGGATAAAAGCTAGGAAGGGAGCCTGAAAAAGATAGGTGTGTTATTTCTTTTTACCCTTACCCTGCTTCTGATCTCCCTTTTTCTTCTTATTATTCTCCTCTTCAAGGTCTATCGATATATGTAGCTCCTGGGCCAGCTCTTTGTACCTGTTCCTCACAGTAACCTCGGTTACTCCAGCTATCTTAGCTACTTCCTTCTGCGTCTTCTTTATGCCGAGCATTAAGGCTGCAAGGTAAACCGCCGCGGCAGCAAGTCCTCCGGGATCCTTTCCAGCGGTTAGGCCCCTCTTTTTGGCTATCTCCAGGAACTTGCTTGCCTGGACTATAGCCTCGTCGGGCAAGCCTAGTGCTCCAGCTATTCTTGCCACGAAGGTCTTCGAGTCTATTACCGGGACCCTCAGGTTTAGATCTCTTACTATCAGTCTATAGCAACGGGCTATCTCTCTCCTGCTTCCCCTGACTTTCTGAGCTATCTCATCCAGCATGTGGGGTAGTCTGTGGATTCTGCATGCAGCGTATAGGCTGGCGGCTATAACGCTCTCTATACTCCTCCCCCTGACTAGGCCTTTATTGACTGCCATGTGGTATATTTTAGCCGCCTCCTCCTGGACGTGCCTAGGTACTCCAAGCTGCTTCGCCAGCTTGTCCAGCTCCTGCATTGCCTGCTGCAGGTTCCTATCAATGCTTGTCTGTACTTTGCTCCTGCTCTGCCATTTCCTGATTTTTATGGCGTCGAGCCTCTTTCTGCCGGTAAGCCTTCTACCCGCCGCGTCCCGGTTCTTATAGTCTACAATCGCGGAGACTCCTAGGTCGTGCATTGTGTAGGTGAGTGGGACTCCAACCCTGCTCCTTCTCTCGCTCTCCTCCTGGTTGTATGCCCTCCAGTCCGGCCCAGTGTCAATAACCTGTTCTTCGATGACTTCTCCGGTGAGCAAGCATATTTTCTCTCCCCTGACTGGATCGAAGTATATTTGGTCTGGAGGACATTCCTCACCTGTCTTCTTCTCCTCTTCGAGGCTTGTCTTTTCCGACACCCGGCTTCACCATTCGATAAATAAGGCTTCCTCCATTTATTACCGGAGAAAACCTTTTAAACCAGAGAAAAAAGTGTAGTGAGCGATATATAAGTTTTTCTATCAATAATTAGCTTCCAAGAGAGTAAGACGAGAGGTATTTGGCCAAATCGGTATAGGTGAAGTTCACAGGGTTACCCGGAACAAGCATTTCAACCCCTGTAATACTGTTCCCGCCAGCCTTGGCGATAACCATGGTCGGGGAGACCGTGACCTTCATGTTGTAGAAAAGAGTCATCGAGTCCTGGTCTGTGCATGCTGTCGTAAACCAGTCGCAAACAACTTTCACCATATAGAACTTCTTTGAAACATTCGGGTTTGAAACTAGCTGGCACCAAGTAGGCTCGAAGGCCCTACAGTGGGGGCACTGGTTGTTGTAGAAGAGCATGAGTATAGGTTTACCCTCGAGGCCTGCCAGCTGTTTAAGGCTTATTTTCTCTATACCCTTGGTAGTGTATACGTATATCCCGTCTTCAAGCATTACATGGTCACCATTACATGTTAGGTTACCATTATACTTTGCTTCGACGTGAGGAGCTTTACTGCTCTGGGATCCGGGGGATGATGCATAGTAATAGTAACCCGCAATTCCGACTAGGGCAACGGCGAGTATTGCCAGTGCGATTAAACTGTTCTTCGACTTCATAACTTTTAACACCCTCCGCAGGTACCCGAAGAGTAAATATACCCTGCAGGGAATAAATGAATAGTATACACGGACCACCTGTCCGCTGGCAACGGGGAGCCGGGTCGTCTAGCGGTCAAGGATGCGGGGCTTTGGCCGTCTGAGGCCCGATTGGAGGGCCGGATGGGAGATCCCCCGTGACCGGGGTTCGAATCCCCGCCCGGCTACCACCAATACATTCCTATCATATTGCTATCGCCGGGGAGTAAACTATTCTAGCCTCCCCAGCCAACAACAATTGAATTAGGGGAGGGAGGCGACGATCCCGGGAAGCGGTGTTCACCGGTGGATGACCGGGGGACTCTGGCCCTCCCCACAATTCATCAAGGAACCACAGGGTGTGAAGGTAGGGTTGGGTAGGAGCATCATTTATGACAAGCTCAGATGGCTGCTCCACGAGAGGCCCCGTGGGGTTGTGATTGGGTATGTTCACAGGGCACCTGGCCTAGGTTCGGTTATAAGGGAGATTCCCTTGGAGCGGGTGAAGTCGGCTAGTAAATGGGCTCTCATCCTCGATGATGACTGGACTGTCATACCTTTGCATAGGATAAGATATATCAAAAGTGTTGATGGGGGAAAAGTTTTCTATGAGAAGAAAAGTAGGGGGGATTAGCTTCCCAGGGTCATCCTCTTATATTCTTTAGCCAGCTTCTCGTACCTTATGATATCTTCCTTGGTTACGCTGGGCGGTATCTTCTTCAGTGCCTCCTCGAAATGCCTCATCTCTACGGGGCCCACCTCTAGTTTCTCCCTTAGCTTTATCATAGCTGCCTCGCGGCAGACAGCCTCTATGTCGGCTCCTGTATAGCCTTCTGTCATCTCTGCCAGCTTGTCGAAGTCAACGTCCTTGCCTAGAGGCATCTTCTTGGTGTGTATCTTGAATATCTCCTTCCTAGCCTCCTTGTCGGGCGGCGGGACGTATATTACCCTGTCGAACCTACCAGGCCTTAGTAGTGCAGGGTCAATTATGTCCGGCCTGTTGGTTGCTCCTATCACTACTACCTTGTTGAGCGGCACTATTCCATCCATCTCTGTCAGTATCTGGTTTACTATCCTGTCTGTCACAC
>JALUZI010000060.1 GCA_027012045.1 Desulfurococcales archaeon | reverse complement strand
CCTGATTCTTGCTTGTCGTGTTGAACAGGTTGTTCAGTCCTGTTTCACCGCTTCCAGTAGACTTGGATCCTAGTTCGCTTACAAGCTTCGCGAACTCCGCAGAGTCCAGCACTCCCCGCTGACCGTAAAGCGATGTCGAAGCAAGTAACGCGAGTTTCTCAATCGTGGCCAGGTCCAAAGGTAACTCCTGCTTGCTTGAAGTCAGATTATTGAGGTATAGCTTTAGTTCTTCCCTAGCCTTGTTATACGAGTCGTAATCCCCGGATCTAAGGCTGTCATTCATACGTGACAGCAGGCTGGAAATACGCGGATCCGTCACGTTATTCCCTAGTGAGGCAAGTATCTTCTCGAGCTCAGCCTGACTTATAGTAGTGTTCCCAACTATGGGAGCGTGACGCTCAAGCTCTCCTGAAACACTAGGGGCTTCCTGTGCATATGCCACGCTAAACCCGTTTAGAACCAGGATTAAGGCCGAGACGGCCGCCATCACTAGCAAGCTCGACCTTACGTGTAACTGCTTCAACGCTAATCTACACTATTATAGACCGTTTCTCCTGTTGGATAAATCTTTTCTTCCAGGAAGCCTCCTAACGAGGAACTCTTCGCCCTCGAACTCCACCAATACAGCCTCCCCACTCCTGGTTATCCTGTCTACCACCTCTTCGGGATCCAACCCTTTATCCGCCAGTAGTCTTATCAGAACGTTCTTCCTGATTGGGTGGACACTTATTATTCCTAGTATGCTTTCAACCGGCTTGTCAGGATCTATAACGAAGTCTCCTCCTTCAGCGCCTATTAGAAGTTCAACTCTATCCCCGAGATGCTCCTCGAAGATCTGGTAAGCTGACAGTACAACTTTTTCGCTAGGCGGAACAGCCCAGGCCTCAGCCGGAGGTCTAATGGGAACCGCTATATACGCCTTAGCCGGGTTTAGTTCCTCGATAAACTTCGCTGTCTCCTCTAGCTCGGAGACACTGTCATTTACCCCAGCAACAAGCATCGTCTCAGTAACGAGTATACCGTGATAAGCCCTCGAGAACTCCTCTATACCTCCAAGAACAGCCGGTAACCTTAGGCTGGGATGAGGCCTGTCGACCCGCCGGTAGGCATCCTCCGTCACAGCGTCGACCTTAACGGAGACCCAGTCAGCTTCCTGCAGGTCACTTCTAACGTCATCCATCCAGAGAAGCGAGCCGTTAGTGATTACTGCAACCCTAACTGGAAGCCTCTTCTTAATCTCCCTAATCTCCTTGCCGAGGAAGGCATCGAGAGTAGGCTCCCCGTCAGGTACAAATGTCACATAGTCAATATTACTGAGTCCCACTTTACTGGCTTTATTTACTACTTCCCTGACAATGAAATCCCAGTCATAAAACTTTCTCCTAGAAACGGTTAAGTGATCGGTTCTTCCCAGCTGGCAGTAAATACACGAGTAAGTACAGTGCTTGGGGGGAATATTGTTTACACCCAGGCTCCTACCAAGCCTTCTACTGGGAACCGGGCCGAAGACAATATCCAACACATACAGCCTCCTATAGACTCGCTATTATGTGAAAGAAGTGGAAGCCACGGCTAAAGCCTTTTACACAGGATTAGCCAGAAAAAGTGTAAAGGTGGAGCTTGTTACATGCCAGCTCTTCTAATCTGCACTCTTACACTCAGAAAGTTGAGGACTGCCGCATTAACTAGTAGAACGAGACCTGTAACAAGCATGCTAGCAGGCCCAGCGTACTCTTGAATAGACTCCAATGAGCTACCATGTATCTCAGTGTCCAAAGCATTGCCTGTTAGACTCCCATAGTTTAGTGACACCACACCCATGGCTTGGAGCACTGGTATAGCGGTTAGGGCAAGGCCTGCCAGTATAGTCACAGCGAATCCTATGGTGAGCCATACAGACCGGTCTTTATACAGTTCAACGTTTCCCCCGTTAACGTCCAGGGCGATAACCTTGTCACCCTTGAAGTTCAGCCTAGTCCTTAGGAACCCTAGGATCTTCGCGAGTATGCCGCCTCCCACCAAACCTAGAATCCCCATGTAGACGAGTTGCCCGGCTGTTCCCGGAGCCTGTTTATAGACGAGTAAGCCGTACCCTAAAGCTATGAGTGACGCTACAATGCCAAGGTAGACTAATCCCAGTAACAGCGAGATCCATATACTCGAATCCTTCCAAACCCTGACGGAGCCACCGGTGACGGAGAGAATGGAAGCCTCGCCCGGATCCATATCGGCCTTATGCTTTAAATGTGACAGTATTGCAGTGTATATACCAGCTAGAATGGAGCCGCCTATCAAGGACAGGGCTAGCCCTGAGGCCTCGTTGTAGATTAGAACACCCCAGGCAAGCAGGCCTATGGAGAGGAGGCCCATTACGACCATACCAATCGTTATGAGGATAGAGTTCTTCTCTTCTATATCGACGAATCCGCCTGTACTTGTTTTTATACTGTATTTCACCTATTACACCTCGATTTTATAGATATTGAAAATGTGATAGATCGCCCTTTTTAAATTCGACTAAGATGTCATCCAAACACAGTGTCCAAGTACAGCATAAGGAGGAACCCAACGAAGAACCCTGCAGTAGCCTCGTTTTCATGCCCGGTCCTATGGCTCTCGGGTAGAGCCTCGTGGCTGACCACATAAACCATCGCTCCTGACCCGAAGCCGAACAGGTACGGGAGCAGCCACAGTCCATGCATTCCCAGCGAAGCAGTCGGGACAGCTAGAACAACCTCTGAGAGCCCGCTGAGGAGCCCGTATAAGACGCCCTTCAACGGGTTACCCGTTATGAGGGTTATGGGCAAAGCTACGGCTAATCCTTCAGGAATATCCTGGAGCCCTATGGCTAGGCCTGTCGCTACACCAAGCCCTGAAGAGTATATTGATGATAGGCCTATAGCCATCCCTTCCGGGAGATTATGTATTATTATCGCCATAGCAACGAGCCAAGCAGTCCTCGTCTTGCCGGCCAGCGATTTAGGCCCCTCGTAACCCTTTATGAAATGCTCGTGGGGAACGGATCTATTGACGATCCATATAGTAGCGGCTCCAACTAGAAAGCCTATGCTAGGCCTTGTGAACCCGGCCATGTCTATTGCTGGGAGCAGGAGGCTTGTGAAACTCGCCACTATCATGACGCCGCTACTGAACCCAAGTCCAATGTCGAGTATTTTACCGATCCTCCCCTGGCTATTCTCGCCGCTTATGAATAGTACGGGTAGTGAGCCCAGAGTAGTCAGTGCCGCCGCTATGGAGCTCATCACTAAAGCCAGTAGGACTGGGTTGCCACTGCTCAAACCTGCCAGGTATTCAGCTAAGCGCTGCATGCCGGATGTCAATATTTACCTCTAGACCTCCATTGAGCCAGTTATACTCGAGGAATTTAACTATGGTAGTGGGGATTAAAAACTAAAAAAGAACTGGTTTACTGGAAAGTTATCCTCCTGTCCTTCAGGCTCCTGTTCAACAGGTCTGCATGCTCTAGCGTTACATGGTACTCTCTTATTGGGACGAGCTTCAACTCGTCTCCTAGTTCTATCTTGTTCACAAGCACTTTACCCTTATCGAAGTCCACAGTGTATACCAGCACGTTCCTCTCCTGCAGGTAGTTCTTCACCTTCTCGTCCTTTACTGCCTCCGCGAATCCTCCCGCGGCGAAGATTCTCACGTGTACCACTATGTCGCCTGGAACATTCTTTTCAGCCATCTGCTTCATTA
>JALUZI010000059.1 GCA_027012045.1 Desulfurococcales archaeon | reverse complement strand
GCGTGGGCCAGGCTTAGACCCATAATCCTGAAGAACGACGGTATGTTGCCAAGTAGCATTAGTACAACTTCGAACGTCTCCATGAAAGCTGTGAACAGGCCGTGCTTAAGGCCGGCCACACCCTCCTCTATGAGGCCTATTACCGGTTCTCCAAGCATTATCCATATGAGGGAGGCTATACCGATTATACCCACGATTTTACCGAACGTGGTGTGCATTCCTCCTAGAGTCGCGTCTCTAATCACTCCTCCTCCCTTGTAAGCGTCCATGTAGACTAGGAACGGCAGTGTGGCTATAGTGAAGAGCAGGAATTTAGGTAGCTTTGTGGCTAGTAGCTCCCCGTACTCCCTCCTTATAACGCTGTTAACCACTCCGAGGAATGTCCCCAGTATCAGTATTATACCCGCGACTACTAGGGGCACCGTCAGAGCGAACCGCACCAGTTGCTGGAGCATCACATCGTTATTCCTCTCAATAGCATATAGAGGCGTGGCTAGGGGCGGGTGGCTGAACCCTAGCTTAGTCCAGAACTCGGCGAAGTGAGTCATCGGGCCGAAGAACTCGCCCGCTAGGAACCCGGTAACCATGCTAGCCGCTCCTAATATTATGACGAGGATCCATGTCAGCTTGCTGTCCTCGCTTCTAGCCTTCTTGTAGAACCAGTATGCAACGAGGACCACTAGGAGCCCGTGCCCCCAGTCTGGGAACATTAACCCGAAGATTAAGGGCATGGTGATCGCGAGGAACACTGTTGGCACTACTTCATCCGGCTCGGGTTCACCGTACATCCTGACTATCTTATGGAATGGCTGTAGTATTCTTGGCAGGACAATCCTGCTAGGCGGCTTCTTGTCCTCCGCCCTCCTGAGGAGGCGTATTACGTCTAGGATAAAGCTCCCAGCTGTGGCTTTCTCCAGGGCTTTCTCGAGCCTCCCTATGTCTGACTTGTCGACATAGCCCTGTATTACCACGTGTCTCCCGGTTATTTTAGCGTTGGCTAGAAGCCTGAACGCCTCTCTCAGCGCGAGAAGCGTATGGTAGTACTCCCCGGCATCACCCAGCATGCCCTGGAGCTCCCTTCTCTTCTCCTCGGCCTCCTTGAGGATACTGTTGATCCTCTCCTCGAGGAATCCGACCAGCTCAGAGGGATTACCAGGCATTCCCTCAGGCATCCTGAGAGGCTGGAACTCATAGTCTGACAGTAGCTTCGATAGCTCGGCTTTATGGTCGTAGGGGCAGGCTACCATTACGAGTGTTTCGTCTTCACCTGCCTCGTCGTAGGCTAGTACACACCCTCTTTCCTCGGCGAAGGCCGCTATATCATTTATGTATTCGGGGGAGAGGAATCCTACAACCACTGATACCCTGGATAGCTGCGTAACCCTCGGGACGTCGAGGTTGACGAATGAAATCTTCGAGTAGAACTCCTTGAGCCTCATCAGCTCTCCTGCCTTTGCTTCTGCCTCAGTTATGAACCTGACACCCTCGTCGAACGCTTTCTCCAGATCCCTATACTTGGCCTCGGCTTCCTCTACTGCTTCAACCCACCCTCCAAGCTTTAGATCGATCTCCCGGGGCTTGGGAGGAGCCACGCCGAGGACGTCGAAGTATCTTTCGAACTTAGATGTCTTGTCTGTAAGGTGGCTGAGCCATCTCCTATACTCCCTGTTTATGCTTCCGGGCAGAGCGTCATCAGGCTGGACCGGGTGGAATATTGCTTCAGGGGCTAGAGTCGCAACTGTCTTATCGAAGTAGTCCACCGGCAGTACTACCGCTGTTTCAGCAACCATCCTAGGGATAAGTGTAAGCCCCACTAACACTACACCCCTTACACTCCACTTGGAACCCGGTGCCATTGATGGTTATATAAAAATGAAGCCCGGGGGAAACAACACTTATAAAAATCCCATAGTCCCCCCATAACCGATTATGGAGCCGTTAAAAGGGTTAACTAGGTGTTGGTTGTGGGTAAAATAGTGGTGTTAGGAGACGAGCATACCCTGCTCCCCTTCAAGCTAGCCGGTGCCGACGTTAGGGAAGCATCGAGCTGGGAGGAGGCCAAGAACATCCTGACGAACATTCTCCCCCAAGAGAAGGATGTCTCCGTTGTTTTCCTAGCAGCCCACATAATACCAGACGAGAAGAGAGGCGAATTCAGGGATTTAGCCGGAAAGGCCCCGTTTACACTGGTAAGCCTCCCGACGAAGTGGGCTCCACCTAAACCGGTTGATATGAAGAAGCTCCTTCTCGAAGCACTCGGGTTCGGGTGAGAATAAATGGGTTTGAGAGGTAGTGTGGATAAACTGGCTTCTACGATTATCCAAAAGGAATTCCAGGAGTACAAGGGTAAAATAGAAGAAGCATACAACGCCGCGTTGAAACTTTTGGAGGAGACCAGGGACAAAGAGTACTCCGAGGCTGTCAGGAAGATACAGCAGGATGTTAGCAATGCGGAGGAAAGGCTGAGGAGCGAGGAGTCATCGCTGGAGCTACAGTTGAAGACCGCCCGGTCAGAGGCTATTAACAAGTGGGTAGACAGGGTCCTAGAGGAGGCTGTGAACAGGGCTCTCCGGGAAAGGAACAGCGAGTGGTACAGGAGTTTCATGAAGAAACTAGTTGACAGGCTTGCCGAAGAAGCAGCGGGAGGTAGCGTTTTCATCGTTAAGGCCGCCAAGGAAGACCACAGCCTTGTAGAGGAGCTCCTCAAGGAGACCGGTTTATACGGTAAGTCCCTAAAACTCTCAAAGGAGCCCGCCGACATCAAGGGCGGTATCATAGCGGTATCAGAGGACGGGGACATCGTCCTGGATTACAGTTTCGAGCTTTTCTTGGAGAACATTAAACCTAAAATTAGGAGTAGAGTAGCCAGGTTACTAGAGGGGTGAGTGTGTAGTTGGCTATTAAAGGCAGGATCACCAGGATATCCGGCCCCCTCATCATCGCTGAGGGGATGAAAGGAGTCCAGATGTACGAGATGGTCAGGGTAGGAGAGGAAGGCCTCATAGGCGAGGTCTCCAGGATCATAGGGGATAAGGCTTACATCCAGGTATACGAGTCCACGAGCGGTCTACGCCCAGGAGACCCCGTGGAGGGAACCGGGGCCCCGTTGAGCGTTGACCTTGGCCCCGGTCTCCTCACAAGCATATACGACGGTGTCCAGAGGCCGCTTAACAAGATCGCGGAGGCGACGAAGGACATATTCATACGCAGAGGAGTCCACGTAGACCCTATTCCCAGGGATAAGAAGTGGACTTTCACACCTGTGAAACTCGAGAAAGGAGACAAGGTTTCAGGCGGCGACATTATAGGCACAGTCCAGGAGACCAGCCTTATAGAGCACAAGGTGATGGTCCCCCCGAATGTTCACGGCAAAATTAAGTGGATAGCCGTCGAGGGAGACTACACTATAGAGGATATGATAGGGGAGGTCGAGGTCAACGGTAAAAGCGTCCCCCTACGCCTCTACCACAGGTGGCCAGTCAGGCTTCCAAGGCCTGTTAAGGAGAAGCTGGAGCCGAGTGAGCCCCTCATTACTGGTGTGAGAATAATTGACACCATGTTCCCCATGGCGAAAGGTGGAACAGGAGCCATACCTGGAGCCTTCGGTACAGGTAAAACAGTAACCCTTCATAGTTTGGCGCAGTGGAGCGCCGCCCGCGTAGTCGTCTACATCGGTTGCGGCGAGAGAGGCAACGAGATGACGGAGGTCCTCGAGAGGTTCCC
>JALUZI010000058.1 GCA_027012045.1 Desulfurococcales archaeon | reverse complement strand
GAGCTAAAAGAGTAGAAGACTCCACATCCAACGGACGCGAGTTCGATGTTGTTATGAACTACTACAACATACCCGAGATAACCGGAGACTCACTCCTCATAATAGCTGACCCTATGCTGGCAACAGCATCCACAATGAACAAAGTGCTAACCCTCCTCAAACCAAGAATAACACCCGAGACAAAAACAGTAGTAGCAAGCGTAATCGCGACACAATACGGAATAGACAAACTCCTGACGAGGCATCCATACATCAAGCTGTACACAGTTGCAATTGACCCAATATTGAACGAGAATGGATACATAGTCCCAGGCCTAGGGGACGCGGGAGACAGAAGCTACGGATAACTCCACTTCTGTATTAAAAGTTCGTCCAGTTCCTCTTTTCTCCTCGTTAACTCATTCACGCTTCCTTATTGTTCGGGGTTGGAAGATTAGTGACAGGTATAGGACACTGCTTCTAATATAAAATGGTATCCGGTTTTTGGAAGGAGAGTATTAATCCTTGTGTTCACATTCTATCAATATTGGTGTTCTGGTTGACTGCAGAGGAGACTGTCATCCGTGTGCGTTTGCCTAAATGGATAATTGATGAGGCTCATAGAAGGGGTTTAAAAGAAGATGATTTGGCTAGAGCGGCTCTTAAGCTTACACTTCTCGAGGAAATCCTATCACAACACGGGTTGGATGAGGAAGATCTAGAGCGGATCCTAGAGAAAAGGAAATTGAAGAAGCATTAGTACTTGACACTAACATTATTTTGGCATCGATACTCAAACGGGGAAGCTACATACGACAGGTTATTGTTTATCTAACGGATATTCTGGGCGTAAAAGCCTTCACGCCGGAGAAGACGATGCAGGAGGTAAAAGAATACCTTGGAGAACTAGCTCTAAAGAAGAAAAGCCTGTGGACGAGCTGTTGGTAGCGATCAGAATTCTACTTCTAAACGTTGAGATTGTAAGTAGAAACATTTACGAAGGCTACCTGGGGAAGGCTGAGGAATGTGTCAGAGATCCGGGCGATATTGATTTCGTGGCACTTGCATTGTCTCTGACCGAGAAATACGATGAGGTATTCCTTCTAACATGGAATATAAGCGATTATAGGAGCGACTGTCTTGAAAAGTATAAAGTAAGTGTATTTACACCATCAAATCTGAAAGTCCTTTAAATAAAACTACCCTGTTCCAAACAATCCAAGCCCTACCTTTCACTAATAACGAGCAAAATAGTCATATCCACAGATGGAAGACTACATGTATCCCCCTGTTATATTTGTTGCATTGTTCATTGTTTTTGGTATGTCCGTATCGTCGGTCTTAACATGTAGTTCCGGTTTAGCCTTGTTGTTCGGTTGTTGGCTATGCGTGTGGTGTTGTCTTACTCGGGCGGACTGGACACGTCGGCTATTCTCCTCTTACTCAAGGAGCAAGGCCACCAGGTTATCACTGTGACTGTTGACGTCGGCCAGGAGGATGAGTTGAAGGATATTGAGAGTAAGGCATATGCTATGGGTGCCGAGAAGCACTACACTATCAACGCTGTCGACGAGTTTGCCAGTAAAATCATTTCCATGGCCGTGAAAGCTAATGCCCTCTACGAGAAGAAGTATCCCCTCGGCACTGCCCTTGCTAGGCCTCTCATAGCGGAGAAGGTTGCTAAGGTAGCTCTGGACGAGGGTGCCGACGCTGTTGCCCACGGGTGCACCGGTAAGGGTAACGACCAGGTTAGGTTTGACGCTATGCTAATGGGACTGCTCGGAGATAGTTTCAAGATCATTGCCCCGGTGAGGGATTTGAAGCTCACTAGGGAGCAGTCCATGGGTATCCTAGCCAAACACGGGTTCGACCCCGGAGTCCACAAGAAATACAGTATAGACGAGAACCTCTGGACAAGGAGCATCGAAGGCGGCGAAATCGACGACCCCACAGTACCGCCCGGTGAGGAGGCTTTCCAGTGGACTGTCTCGCCCGAGAAGGCTCCGGACGAGCCCCTGTTCTTGGAGGTAGGGTTCGAGAAAGGTGTCCCCGTGTCCCTGAACGGTGTAGGAATGGGTCTGGCTGACATGGTGAAGGAGCTCAATAAGACAGTCGGGGCACACGGGTATGGTAGGATCGACCATATTGAGAACAGGGTTGTCGGGCTGAAGAGCAGGGAGGTCTACGAGGCCCCCGCCGCTCTCACTCTAATATCTGCCCACGAGGATCTGGAGAAGATGGTTCTCACACCGAGGGAGCTCAGGTTCAAACAGATAGTTGATTCTTGGTGGACTGACCTGGTTTATAACGGGCTCTGGCTAGAGCCGCTAAAGCAAACACTAGACAATGCACTGGACTCGTTGAACGAGTATGTTACAGGCACAGTTAAACTGAAAGTATACAAGGGAAGCCTAACCGTGCAGGGCAGGTGGAGCGAGTACAGCAGCTACAGCGAGAAAGTGATAGACTACGACAAAGGCTGGTACCCGACGGGAGAGGAGGCCACTGGTTTCATCAAAATATACAGCCTCCACAGCATAGCCGCCTCTAAAGCCAGGAAGCCATAGAGCCTCCTACCTGGTAGGCTACAAGGGTTCGGTGTAGTGTTTTGTACAGAGAGATAAAAGGATACAGTGGAGGCGAAGTATACGAGTACACGTCCAGCATGCAGCACGACAAGGAGATCCTCCGGGAAGCTGTAAGCGTAGTGGCGGCCCACACCATACACCTCCACGAGCAGGGAATCATAGACCAAGAGGCTTACTGCCGTGTAGCCACACACATCCTAGGCCTCCTCGAGAATCCATGGGTGATCTATGAACAGGAAGGCGAATACGAGGATGTATGGGAGGCCATAGAGGCCTGGCTGACAAAGAAAGCAGGGAGCTATGCAGGCGAGATCTGGATAGGCAGGAGCAGGAACGACCATGTATCCACGGCCCTACGCCTAAGAGCGATCCGAGGCGCGGTCAGTGTTATGAAGCTTTTGAACAAATATAGGAATACCATAATAGATAAAGCCCTAGCGTCAAGGGGCAAGTGGATACTACTACACACCCACAGCCAACCAGCACAGCTCGCTCCAGCCCCCTGCCTACTCTTGGCATGGGAGGAAACCCTTGCAAGCATCTACAGCCAACTACAGCATGCAGTGGAAGCCTTGAATAGGAGCCCTCTGGGCTCATCTGCGGGCGCGGGGAGCATAGCCCCCTTGGATCCCTCTAGGCTGGCGAGCCTCCTAGGCTTCACGGAGACAATATCTAGCCCCCTCTACGCTACTGGGAGCCGCCTAGACCTGTCTCTATACGCTTCAACAATAGCATTGCTCCTAGTAGAGCTTTCCAGGATGGCGGAGGACCTTATGCTTCTTTCAAGCCCCTATGTAGGAGTAATAGTGCTGCCGGACAGTCATGTAGCCACTAGCAGTATCATGCCTCACAAGAGGAACCCCGCCACACTGGAGGTGCTGAGGGCTAGGGCTAAGCTGGCTGTTTCAATGCTATCCGGATTACTGGGCGTTCAGACGGGTTTACCGAGCGGGTACAGCCTCGATCTCCAAGAAGTTAATCCTATAATCTACTGGCTAGAGTCAGAGGCATCCCACGCTCTGGAGGTAATGGATAGTGTAGTAGGGGGCTTCACGTGGAACGACGAGGCGGTGGATAGGATGCAGAAAAACTTCATCGGCTACGGGGCCGAGCTGGCAGAGTACATAGCTTTGACCAAGAAGATACCGTTCAGGAA
>JALUZI010000057.1 GCA_027012045.1 Desulfurococcales archaeon | reverse complement strand
ATACTACACTGCTCCTGCAGTCGTATGTATAGGTAACCGACGGTCCGGCCTGGGAAGCGTGTACGCTATATGGGAACCCGAGCAGTAATGACAGCACTGTAAAAACCAGTAATATGGTGCCCAGAGAGCGCTTCAACCGGCAACACCTCTCGCCTGTACCTGATTTCATATCCGGTTGACCCATTAAGTATAATAATAAGTCCCGTAAGGTATAAACTCATATCCGGTGCTTTGATTGGAGAAAATCTCGACCATCTACAGGCACGCCTGCCCGAACTGTGGTGGGCCGATAGATGACTACAGGCTTCTCCTAGGAGTCCCATGCGAGAAGTGCCTTCCAGAAATCCCCGAGGACACCTCTAGGGAGAACATATACCGTATCCTCCTCAGGACTGGGAAGCTGAGGAAGGACTACCAGGTCATGCATAAGCAGTGGAGGCTAGCCCGCAAGTTTGAATCGTTCTTCCAGAAAGCAGTAGGCTCGAAGCCCTGGGGGGCTCAGAGAACCTGGGCTCGGAGGCTCGCCAGAGGGGACAGCTTCTCAATCATAGCCCCTACAGGGGTGGGTAAAACCACTTTCGGCCTAGTCTACTCCGTGTTCCTAGCATGCCGCGGCCACGGCAGGTCCTACATTATACTGCCGACTACACCGCTGGTCAACCAGGCTTTGAAGAGGCTCAACGCGATATCAGAGTCCACTGGATGCAGTGTTAGAGTCGCATACTACCACTCTAAGATGAAGAAATCCGAGCGGGAGGAGATGCTTAAAACAATAGAGAACGGGGAATTCGACATTCTCGTAACCACCGTCGCTTTCGCAAGGTCTAAGCTGGAGCTGGTCGAGGGGAAGAAGTATAGGCTCGTGTTCGTCGATGACGTTGACGCAGTGCTGAAGAGCGGCAAGAGCATTAGTAGCGTGCTCAGAATTGTAGGGTTCCCCCTGGATGTCCAGGAGAAGGGCTTAGAGCTATACTATACAAGGAGGAGGATAGCGTTCCTGTCAGCGAGGAACGGGGACCCGGGTGAGATTGCTAGGCTGGAGAGGAAAGCAGAGGAGCTAGAGAGGTACATAGAGAGGTATAGGAGGAAGGCGGCTAGCCTCGTAGTTAGCAGTGCTACAGGCAGGCCCCGGGGAGTAAGATCTAAACTGTTCAGGTTCCTCCTAGGCTTCGAGGTAGGCGGTAGGGGCGACATTGGAGTCCGTAGGATAATAGACAGCTACACTGTTCCCGAAGAGTATAGTGACGCCGTGGTCGTCAGTATCGTTAGACAGCTCGGTGACGGGGGCCTCGTGTTCGTCCCTGTGGATAAGGGTATAAGCTACGCGGAGAAACTCGTCGAGGAGCTCCGGGAGGCTGGTGTCAGGGCAGAGGCTTTCCACTCGAAGAAGAATGTGAAGCTCCTCGAGGACTTCGAGAAGGGGGATATAGATGTACTCGTAGGCGTCGCCAACTACTACGGAGTCCTGGTTAGAGGGCTCGACATGCCGTGGAGAGTCAAGTATGCAGTGTTCGCCGGAGTACCTAGAATGAAGTTTTCAGCCCGTGTAGACGAGCCTCACCCGGCCAGGATAGCTAGGCTCCTAGGCCTAGTGTCAGAGGTGTTGGAGGGAGAGCTTAAGGAGGAGGCCATGAGGTACCTTGCCGGGCTCCGGAAAGTTATAAGGAGGCTGAGCCCAGCGGCTCTCCAGATAATAACAGAGAAGCTCATAGAGGGAGACGAGGGGCTCCCCGGCAGTATAGAGAGGACTGTGATTAGGGCACTCGCATTCCTACGCCAAGCCCTATCCACGCCTGAGGTATGGGAGAAGCTCCGGGAGAAAGGCGATGTAGGCATAGTTGAGGAGGGAGGCGAGCTATACCTGTTAATCCCGGACCCCTATACTTATCTGCAGGCAAGCGGTAGGACGAGCAGGCTATACGCTGGTGGAATAACCCTCGGTTTAAGCGTTGTAGTAGTGGATGACATCCGGGTATTCAGGGGACTAGAGAAACGTGTCAAGTACATGGTGGACACAGAGTGGACCCCGTATGAGGCCCTCGACATAGAGGATGTGAAGAGGAGGCTTGAAGAGGAGAGATCCAAGATAAAGGACCTGGCGAGGAGGGGGAGCGTAGAGGACCTTGTGAGAACTGCTCTCCTCATAGTTGAGAGCCCCAATAAGGCTAGGACTATCGCGTCGTTCTTCGGCAAGCCGAGTATGAGGGAGCTGCCCAACGGGCTAAGGGCTTACGAGGTGGCTACCGGGGACTACATACTCACTATAACAGCAAGCGGTGGACATGTTTACGACTTGATAGTGGACACTCCGCAGAGTGAAGACATTCCGAGTAAGCTAGGAGAGGTGGAGAACGTTCATGGAGTGCTTAGAACAGTTGAGAACCGGTTCATCCCTGTTTACACGACGATTAAACGCTGTGTGAGGAGCGGTATCCAAACCACGAGGGAAATAGATAGTTGCCCTGAGATAGACGGGGTCCCTGACACTTTGAAGAACAGTATGAACGTGGTCGGGGACCTTAGGAGGCTCGCGTGGGAGGTTGACATAGTCCTCCTCGGAACAGACCCTGACACTGAGGGTGAGAAGATTAGCAAGGACCTCTACATGCTACTCAAACCCTACAGCCAGAGGATTGAGAGGCTAGAGTTCCATGAGGTCACGAAGAAAGCCATTATGACCGCGTTGAAGAATCTTAGGAGAATAGATGACAACCTTGTAGACGCGCAGACTGTTAGAAGAGTCGAAGACCGGTGGATAGGGTTCACACTAAGCCCCAGGCTGTGGTACGAGTTCTGGCCAAAGTACTGCGAGAAACTGTTAGAGCAGGCGGATAACGAGCACGCCAAGACGCGGGAGACCAACGATCTAAGGCTCTGCAGGAAATACAGGAAGTTCTACGTTAACCTCAGCGCTGGAAGAGTCCAGACGCCTACTCTTGGATGGATAGTTGAGAGAACTAGGGAGCACGAGCAGAGCATAACTACTAGGTACATAGTAGAGTTCGGGGGAGGGAAGGGGAGAATATGGCTGTACGAGGACGAGATCCCTAGGGAGGCCGTTGAACTGCTTAAGGCCAAAGAGGGCCTCATAGTAACCATAAAAGTTGAGGGAGAGGAGGAGAGAGAGGTAAATCCTCCCCCTCCATTCACTACTGACGAAATGATAACTGAGGCCTCTAGAAAGCTGAGGCTGACGGCCCCGGAAATTATGAGGCTTGCCCAGAACCTGTTCGAGCTTGGATTGATAACTTATCACAGAACCGACAGTCACCGGGTTAGCGATAAGGGGAAACAGGTGGCTAGGGAATACTTAAAAGAAAGGTTCGGGGAGGAGGCCCTGGAGAAACTGTATCATCCCAGGAGCTGGGGTGAGGGAGGCGCGCATGAGGCTATACGGCCTACTAGGCCCTTAGACGCTGAGACGCTTAGGAACATGGTTGAAGAAGGCTTCATCGAGCTCGCCTCGGAGCTGACGTGGAACCACTACAGGCTATACGACCTTATATTCAGGCGTTTCATAGCTAGCCAGATGAAGCCTGGCAAACTGGTCTACCGTAAATACACGTACTACCTGAACGGTGTTAAGGTCAGAGAAGACGAGTTGCCTTCGAAGGTTGTAGAACCAGGGTTCCTCTCGGTTTACCAGGAGGTCAAGCCCGTAGAGCTGGATGAGGGAAAGTATCCTGTGGACAATGTGGACTCGTCAAAGGTCAGTAGAGTCCCCTTGTACACTGATG
>JALUZI010000056.1 GCA_027012045.1 Desulfurococcales archaeon | reverse complement strand
GGCTAGAGGACGGCATGGAAGAGCTTAGAATATCCATGGTCGGCAAATATGTCAAGCTAAGAGACAGCTACATAAGTATAATAGAGGCATTGAAACACGCGGCAGCCCATCATAGGGTTAAACTAAACCTTAAATGGTTCGAGGCAACCGACATTGAGACAGGTAAGCTTGACCCTAGGGAAATACTCGAGGGAGACGGTGTCGTTATACTTCCAGGCTTCGGGAAGAGAGGGTTTGAGGGTAAGATAAAGGCCATACAAGTTGCCAGGGAGGAAGAGAAACCCCTTATGGGTATATGTCTAGGTATGCAGCTCAGCGTGGTCGAGATAGCTAGAAACCTAGCCGGCTTAAAGGCAGCCAACACCACTGAGGCCGACCCGTCTACCCCGCATCCCGTTATAGTTCTACAGGAAGAGCAGGCCAAGCTCAAACAGCTAGGAGGCACGATGAGGCTTGGCGCTCTCCCCATTAAGATACTCGATGGAACACTGGCATACAAGGTGTATGGAAGGGAAATGGTCTTTGAGCGTCACAGGCATAGGTATGAGGTTAACCCCGACTATATAGATAAACTGGAGAGCGCCGGTATGAGAGTGTCGGCTGTAAGCGTTGAGGACGAGAATAGGGTAGAGATAATCGAGCTTAAGAGGAGTATCCACCCGTACTTTATAGCTTACCAGCCGCACCCAGAGTTTAAGAGCAGGCCTCTAAACCCGAGCCCTCCATTCGTCTCTTTCGTGGGGGCGGTTAAAGATCTGAAACATAAAGGCTGATGTCTACTCTAGGAATATTCTGATCTCCTTTATTGTTCTCTGCACTATTTTCTTGATCCCTCTTTTACCAGGTTTGTAAGCCGATTTAACTAGCCCTGCCTCCTCAAGCTTCCTTATCTGGCTGCTGATATTGGCCTTACTGTGTTGTAGGACTTCAGCTAGTTCAGCGACATCCATCTCTCCGTCACCCAGCTTCTTCAGGATCATTATTCTAGTCTCCCCGGAGAGGGCGTCTGCTACTCTCTCTATGTAATTGAACCCTCTAACATAGAGAACCCCGTCTTTCTCGTATATACCTTCCTTCTCGGGAATACGTGTTTTTGTTTGGTCATCGCTCAAGACAAGTCACCTTCCGTTTAACTATTTATATGTTAAGCTTTTTATATTTAATCAAGTCTTTACAGATAACATTATTTCAACTAACCATTTAACATATTTTACTCCTATACTGGTAATAACAAACAGGATGAAGAAGAATGGTTTCACAGTTGGCAGATATTTACAGTAAAATGGATAATGATATGTTTAGGATTCTGAGGGCAATAGAATCGCTCCTGCCTAAATATGAGTATCCTCCACTGGACATTGTTGAGAGAAGGGCGAGACTGCCGCCGGGAAGGTTTAAGCGGGCGCTGGAAAAACTAGTGGAAATGAAGCTTCTGAGGAAAAGCAAACACCAACTCATGGGATACACACTCACATTCCAAGCACTAGACCTACTAGCCCTGAGAACACTAGTAGCCCGAGGGACAATATCTGAGATAGGGGGGAAAATAGGAGTAGGCAAGGAAAGCGAGGTATACAAAGCGTTATCACCGACCGGGATGAAACTAATAGTCAAATTCCACCGGGAAGGTACCAGGTCATTCAAAAGCCTCAGGAAAACACGGCTTTACATGGCTGATTCAACCCGTAAGCACTGGCTGATTAAAGCTAAACTCATAGGTGAACGCGAATACAAAGCACTGGACACTCTGTACAATCTCGGCGCGCTAGTGCCAAAACCAATAGACTGGAACAGGCACGCTGTCGTACAGGAATACATCGAAGGCATAGAACTATACATTATACCGGACAACGGACTCCCCAACCCATCAGATGTTCTAGACAAAATAATAGCGACAATAGAGATAGCCTACAAGAAAGCCGGAATAGTCCACGGAGACCTAAGCGAATACAACATCCTAGTATCAACCAGTGGCGATCCATACATAATAGACTGGCCACAATACGTATATCGGGATGACCCCATAGCCGAGGACCTCCTGGAGAGGGACGTGTATTACATAATAAGATTCTTCAACAAAAAATTCAGGCTGGGACTGGATCCAAGAAGCATTCTAGAAAGGGTCAAGGGATCAGGTGATGGCGGCTAGGAAACACGTGTACATGGGGGTTGATATAAACCCGGGGAGCAGCCCATTATCAGCCTACCGGCCCAAGTACTCGGTAATAATAATAGATTCCTCTCGGAAGGTGCTCTACAAGAATGAGGAGTCGACACTAGCGAGAATAATCAGGTTGGCATGGGACTACAATGTCGAGGCAATAGGCATAGACAACATATACGAGCTTGCCCCGACAGAGCAGGGGATATCAAAGGTAATATCAATGTTGCCACCTGAAACAAAGCTACTTCAAGTAACATACATGGACGGCAAGTTCGAACCCATAAAGAACATCGCCGAGAAACACGGCCTACTACCTCACCCCGGGGGGAAACTGTCACCAGGCAGAACCGCTTACCTAGCCGCCGTCCTGGCAAGCATGGGCGTCGGTGGAGAGGTCAAACTACGCGAGGAGAAAACTAGGATTACAATAACACGGTCCCGGGGAGGCTCTAAGGGTGGGTGGAGCCAGTCAAGGTATCAGAGGAGGATTAATAGTGTTATAAGTAGAGTAGCCCAGAAAGTCAAGGAGGCCCTTGACTCAGCAGGCCTCGACTATGACGAGTATTATCGGAGGAGCAAGGGAGGCCTTGAGTCAGCAGTATTCACGGTTTATGCGGGAAGGGAGAAGATTTACGGTCTAGTAAGACCATATGACGGGAGAGACTATAGGATAAGGATAACCCCTCTTTACAGCCAGAAACTCGTTATTGGGGACAGGGACGTATCGCTGCCCCAGCGGCCAGTCATAGTTGGAGTAGACCCGGGTATCTACACGGGTATAGCGGTCATTGACATCTCAGGCAACCTACTATACCTTTATTCCTCCAAGAACCTCGATAGGTCTCGTATAGCGTCAATACTCTCAGAAATAGGGAACCCTGTTATCATAGCTACAGACGTGAACCCGCCTCCGGAGACAGTTAGGAAGCTCTCGGCAATGTTTGACTCCCAGCTATACGTCCCCCAGGTGAGCCTGTCAACCGCGGAGAAAAGATATCTTGCAAACCTCGTCTACCCCGACTATAACGATACGCACCAGAGAGACGCTCTAGCAGCGGCATATAAAGCCTACAGGGATCTAAGCGAGAAATTCAAGCAGATAGAGATCTATGTATCCAAGAGGAAGATGAACCTAGACGTGGACAAGATAAAAGAATCAATTGTGAAGGGAAAAACCATTGCCGAAGCCATAGAAGAAGAGATAGAGAGGAAAATAGGGTTCTCCACGCGGGTCACGAGGAGTGAAACAAGCCAACAAGTAAAAGAGGCTCAGGACGAGGCGTGTACTACATTAATCCCGGAGTACAGGGAGAGAATAGACTATTTAACCTACACTAGAAGAAAGCTCGAAGCCGAAATTTCTAGGTTGAGAGAAGAAATAGAGTATATGAAGAAATCCCAGAAAGCAGCCTTAGCCAGGGTTAGGAGAGAGGTCGAACAAGAGATCCAGGCCGAGAAGTACAAGTCGAAAATAAACATTATGGAAAAGAGACTCGCTGTCCTAGAAGAAGAAAACTCGAGAATAAAGAATGAAATGACACGGATACTCCGTGGAATCGCAGGTATAGCCGGGAGAGACCTGGTAATAGGCTTCTATGTCGACAGGCT
>JALUZI010000055.1 GCA_027012045.1 Desulfurococcales archaeon | reverse complement strand
TGTAAGGTCGGTGGGGAGTACTTCTGGTCTCTAGGCGATCATGAGACCTGCCAGGATGCTCCATGTACGGAGTACTGGTTTGACGAGGTTCCATCCATTGGCAGGCTCAGTGTCGACGAGGCACGCCGGTTATTCCTAGGGTTCTTCGAGAGGAACGGGCATGCCGTTTTGAAGCCGAGGCCTGTTGTTGCGAGGTGGAGGGACGATCTTTACCTGACTATAGCTTCTATAGTGGTTTTCCAGCCCCATGTAACTAGTGGGCTCGTGCCTCCTCCGGCTAACCCGTTAACGATTTCCCAGCCGTCTATAAGGCTGGAGGACATAGACAATGTGGGGCTGACCATCGGCCGCCACCTTACTAGCTTCGAGATGGCCGCTCACCACGCGTTCAACTATCCTGATAAGAGAGTGTATTGGAAGGAGGAAACTGTAGAATATGCTTACAGGTTCTTTACTGAGGAAATGAAGATACCAGGTGAATTAATAACATTTAAAGAGTCATGGTGGGAGGGCGGTGGGAACGCCGGCCCCTCATTCGAGGTAGCGGTAGGGGGCTTGGAGCTGGCCACACTAGTCTTCATGAAATACCGGAAGAACGGCCAGCAGTACGAGGAGATACCCCTCAAAATAGTTGACACCGGATACGGAGTGGAGAGACTATCATGGTTCACAGCTAAAACACCAACAGCATTCCACGCTATATACGGTGACCTACTCCATAAATTCCGCGGAAAGCTCGGAATAGAAGAACCTGAAGAGAACATATTGTGGAGCGCGTTCAAGGCGGCCGGTAGACTAGACCCCGAGGATCCCGCCAGTGTCGAGAGGTACTTCAACGACATAGCAAGCCGTACAGGGCTGGATGTAGATATTGTTAAAGAAGTTTTGAACAGAGAGAAAATCCTCTACAGCGTACTAGACCACACTAGAACAATAGCCTTAATGCTAGGAGACGGGGTTGTGCCGAGTAACACCGGTGAAGGATACCTGGCACGGCTAGTTATTAGGAGAGCCCTTAGACAGTTATGGAAAGCCAATACCGACCTCAGCCTAGTCGACCTTGTCGAGATGCAAATAAACTACTGGAAGAACAGCTTCCCGCAGATATGGGAGTCCCGCGACTACATTCTGGATGCAACTGCATACGAGGAGGAAAGATACAGGGAAACCCTAAAGAAGGGATACACAATCATTGCTAAAACACTCAGGAAGAAAGGCAAGATAACTCTTGACGACCTAGTGAAACTATATGAAAGCCACGGGATACCCCCCGACTACGTAGCTGAAGAAGCATCTAAGAGAGGCGTTAGGGTAGAGGTCCCACTAAACTTCTACAATATTGTCGCTTCAAGACACCAAGCCCAGACCACTCTAGGAAAGAAATCCGAGGACAAGTCAAGGCTACCGGAGGACGTCCTGGAATGGGCGAGCGGGCTCCCCGAGACCAGGAGACTATTCCACGAAAACCCGTACCAGAGGAGGTTCGAGGCGAAGGTAATCAGCGCAAAAGAAAACTACCTAGTGCTAGACCAGACAGCCTTCTACCCGGAGGGAGGCGGCCAAGATTATGACACAGGAGTAATAAGAAGCGGCGAAACCGAGTATAGAGTCATCTCGGTCCACAAGACACCCAACAATGTCATTGTACACGTGCTAGACTCGCCCTATAAGGGAGAACTGGATGTACACGGGGAAATAGACTGGCACCGGAGATACAGGCTAATGAGGCACCACACGGCAACACACATAGTTCTAGGTGCCGCTAGAAGGGTTCTAGGCAGCCATGTATGGCAGGCGGGAGCGGAGAAAACTACGGAAAAAGCCCGGTTAGACATAACGCATCATAAGCCGCTGAGTAAAAAAGAGGTCAGGGAGATAGAGAAGCTGGCTAACATGGTTGTAGACGACCGTAGGCGGGTGAAAGCAGTAATAATGGAGAGGAACAAGGCAGAAGAGAAGTACGGGTTTAAGCTCTACCAGGGAGGAGTACCTAAGACTCCATATATTCGTGTCGTAGACATCGAGGGATGGGACACTCAAGCATGCTTTGGAACCCACCTGGAAAACACTGGAGAAGTGGGGGGAGTAAAACTAGTCAATGTTGAAAGGCTGGCCGATGGAGTAGTTAGACTCGAGTTCACCGCGGGAACCAGGGTCGCCGAGAAGGCAGGCGAGTATGAGGAGATCCTCGAGAGCATCGGGTCGCTAGTAAAGGCTGGAAAGGAGGATGCTCCGAAGAGGATTAGGAAGATCCTAGAGGAAAACAGGACCCTCCAATCAGTCATAGCGACATACAGGAAATACTACATAGAATCTATATTAAAGTCGGCTGAGCCTGTGGACGGTCTCTACATAGCGGTGTTCAAGGCGGTAGAGAATGACAGGAGAAGCATACAGGAAATACTAAGAGAGCTTACGGGGAGGAATGAGAATCTGGTAGCGATAGCATACACGGACGATGAGGATGGAAGCCTGCAAGTGTTCATAGCATTAGGCAGGAAAGCTGCTGGAAAGATCTCTGCGAGAGACCTGGCCAAAAAACTATCAGTAGATCTAAACGGTAAGGGAGGAGGTGGGCAGACTTTCGCTTCAATAAGACTACAGGAGAGGCTGAGCGGGGAAGACTTGAAGAGGGCTGTGCTAGGCTACGTGAAGAATGCCATCTAGAAACAACAGCCCCCCTCCTACAACTCCTACTAGACAATAACTATCCTAGAATAGCTAGTCTAAACCTCATAACCAGCAACGTTAAACAAGGAAAAACTGGTGAATGCAGGAATATCCTCTACAGATGCGTACACCCCAGCGATCTCTCCAATACTGTGGAGAGCAAGAAAGACTATTCGCCTAGAAGAATAGCTGTAGACCTAATAAACACCCTCTCAACTATCTACGCACTGCTCCACGGGCACCCCGTTTTCAGGTGTACAGACGGGTTCCTAAGAGACATACTCTCATCCAAGTTTAAAGTGAGAGAAATGAAGGATGAGCTCATGGAGCTTATCCCGGTCCTCGACGATTTACTGGGTAAGCTAAACGTTGAGGAAGCCATCCTAGTAATAGATAAGCCCATACCATGGAGCCGTAGGATAGCGAGCAACATACTTGAAATGCAGTGGAAAAGAAGGGTCAAAGTCGAAGTAGGCATGGCCGACACTCTTCTCATAAAATACGGGTTAAACGGGTATAGTGTCGCGACAAGCGATATCGTCGTACTAGAAAAAACCGAGAAAACCGTTGACCTACCGGCCCTCCTCGCCGAAGACTTATGGGGAGGTCTCCCCCGGCAATGTAGCATCGCCGGAATAATAGATTCCTGGTATACTAGAACATGCTCTGAGAGGGATCGATTTATAAGGTCAAACACTTCAACATAATCAAACCCTGGATGGGCCCGTGGCCTAGCCAGGATAGGGCGCCGGCCTTCTAAGCCCTAGTAAGAAAGGTCTGCCTGCGTGGGGGAGACGCCGGTGGTCCGGGGTTCAAATCCCCGCGGGCCCACCACCCCCATAACACTTGTTATAAAACCTAGAGAGAGTCATTTACCATAGAACTCTAGTTCATAGGTATACGGGTTATTGTCCTTAAACCACCAGTAATACCAGCCATAACTCCTACCGCTAATATCCTCAACTACTTCACCGGGAGGATTGTACTCCTTGTCATCCCTGCCTGACTCGTAGACAGTGATGCTTGTTGGTGTAGACAGGCTCCGGGGCCATTTATCCGCGTGGAAATACACTCTTGTTATTATTCCAAGGCTCCTATTGCTATTATTACCAT
>JALUZI010000054.1 GCA_027012045.1 Desulfurococcales archaeon | reverse complement strand
GTTTTCTGGATTATCATCCTGTTCCTACTCGTCGGCCTCCTCGTTTATGTAGTTGAAAGGATCTCCAAGCCCGGTGCCAGTAGTGAGAGTGAGTTAAGGGAGGAGATACGGGAGCTTAAGAGAGAGATCAGGGAGCTGAAGGAAAAGAAGGATAGATGAGGAACCCGGGTTATACTAGTATATGGGCTATTATTGGTACACCTGCCGAGACGGCGGCAACGCTCTTCCTCAACCCTCCGCTTTTGACTAGGCCGTAAACTGTTAGGGCGTATGTTACTAGTGTCACTGTTATTGATATCCATGCCATGCTTCCTGACAGGTGTAGCTTGTAGACCTCTATTATTGAGAGGGAGCTGGGGCCGTGGAGGAGGGCTATTAGGGCTGGTTTAACCGCGTATCCTATTAGGCTCGAGGTTCTGATCAGGAGTATCCCCAGATAGTCAGGTGTGTCTCTCTCTAAAAGCTTCGCCGGTATAATGATGAGAATAGTATCTAGGAGTCCTAGGGCTATCGCTATGAACAGTGGGTATATGAACGCGGCTATCACCGCGTGGGCGAAACCGCCGAACGCTCCTGTAATGTCTAGCGTGGCCATCTTGTACATCGAGTAGAGGAAGCCTGCTAGTAGTATCAGGAACGCGCTTATCATCGAGAATCCTATGTATGCGTAAATGTTAGCTATGGCCTTCACTGTTCCAGGCGCTTTCCTAACGGTTGATCTAAGCCTGCTATACGTGTCCCTAGGGTTGGTAAGAACCCTGATGGGTAGGAGGAGTGCTTGGGTGTGAGTGAGAAAAACCTCTCTGGGGCTAATATACCTCTTCAAGCCTACCTACACCGGGTATGGTACTAGGCTTTGCTTGCCGCGTGCTTCTTCAGGTACTCATAGTATAGTCTTACGCCGAACCCTGGGGATATGGCCTTCGGCACGTATGGCGGGAGGTACTTCTCGCCGCCGCCCATGGGTATTGCTGTACCGGCTATGTCTATGTGGGTGAACGGAGTGTCCTTCGCGAAGTGCTTTAGGAATACTGCCGCGGTTATGGAGCCTCCCCACCTGTCGCCGACGTGTTTAATGTCCGCGTACTCGCTCTTCAGGGCCTTCTTGTATATGTCGTCTGTCGGCATCTTCCATACTCTCTCCCCTGTTACCTCTGAGGCCGCCAGGAGATCCTTCTCACCGCCTTCGTTCCAGTTGAACAGGCCGGCGTAGACGTGTGCGAGTGCCACTACTATTGACCCTGTGAGGGTGGAATACTCGAGTATCTCCTTGGCTTTCAGGTCTTTCCTCGCGTATGCTATAGCGTCTGCTAGGACCATTCTTCCCTCGGCGTCTGTGTTTATTACTTCCACCTTGGTTCCATCGTACATTTCCACTATGTCCCCGGGCTTGTAGGCTCCGCCGTCAGGCATGTTCATAGCCGCGGGGAGAAGAGCGTAGAGGTGCACTGGGAGGCCCATTTTAGCCACAGCGTAGAAGGCTCCGAGCGCGGCGGCCCCACCGGCCTTGTCGTGCCTCATTGTTTCCATTCCATGGCTCGGCTTAATGCTTATTCCACCGCTGTCGAAGCACAGTGTTTTCCCTACGATAGCGTAGGGCCCGGCGTCTCCGCCCTTGTACTCTAGTATTATGAGCCTAGGCTTCACCTCTGCGCCCTGGCCCACGCTGACCAGTCCACCCATTCCCAGCTTCTTGGCTTCCTCGAACCCTATCACTCTAACCGTGACGTTATCCAGCATGCCCTCAAGTTGCTTCGCGTACTTCTCTACGTGCTCAGGCGTCATCTTGTTGCTCGGCGCGCTCGCCACGTCTCTGGCGAGGTATACTGCCTCGACCAGGGTCTTCGCCTCACCGACGACGTCTTCTAGTCCACTGCACTCCGAGCCTGTGTATACGAGTTTTATGGAGGTCAGCTTTCTCTTGGGCTCTGTTTTGAAGGCCTCCAGCCTGTACGCGGCTAGGCCAGCCGCTACTAGAGCCTCCCTCAAGCCCAAGCAGCCGTCTATCCCGTATGGGTCCTCGTAGTACACCTCGAGATCCTCGTTTTTCTCAACCACCTGCGAGACAATGCCTCCTATAGCCGACCTGACCGACTCGAGCTTCTCGTACAGGCCCTTCTTTTTATCCACATCCCCCAGGCTAGCCAGTATAACCTTGTAGGGCTTCTCGCTTCTATGGAAGACAAACGTCTCCCCTGTCTCACCCTTATACCCCGCTTTCTCTAGTACATCTAGGAATCCCTCGCCGACTAGGCCTGCAAGCTTCTCCCTGGATTTCTCTGATACATGGAGTTTCCCTTCTTTCTTGAATAACATGAAACCCGCGGCTTCCGGTGCTCCGGGTTGACTGGACACTTCTAGGATTGGCGGCCGTGTGAATATCATATGTGCTCACCATGTTATTGAATGAGTTATTGATTATCGTAAAAATAGTAATGCCTAATAATTGAATGGGGCCCCGGGTTTTTAGGATTGCCCTGCCCTGAATATCTTGGGGAGCCTGACCCCCCTCTGCCCCTGGTACTTACCGTCGTAGGGCTTCCCAGCAGGCCGGTCTAGCTTGACTAGAACCAGGTGAATGAACCTCTCACCCGGGTAGAGCCTCACAGGATACTCTCCGCCAACGACCTCTATTGTAAGCTCCCCCTGGAACCCCGCGTCCACCACCGTAGCAGGAATGAACAGTCCCAGGCGCGCGAAGGTGGAGCGGAGGTTGACTAGCCCGGCGACATCCTCGGGCAACCCAACGAACTCCCTTGTGTGTAGCAGGATATGCTCGTGTGGATAGACTATGAAGGAGTCGTATTCCCCGCACTCATAGTACTCGTCAGGCAGGCCCCCCTCCCTTATATCGAGGACCTTCCAAACCCTCTTCAACCTGCAGAACATCCGGCCTAGCCTTAGGTCGACACCGTTCTCCCTGACAGTGTCATCGCTCAAGGGATCTATGATTAACCTACCCTTCGAGACCAACTCCTTTATGGTTACATCACTCAATATCAAGGCACGCGGACACCTCGGTTCTTAATAGACACTGCCCCTAGGGCGCCTACCCGGATAGCTGGATTGTCCATTAACGGGTAGGCGCCTTGGCGAAGGCATTCTTCTTTGCTTTGTCTATTTGGAGTCAGGCATATTTTAAAAACTGTTCATAGCATGCTATGGGACACGTGTTACTCTTGTATGTTACCATAGTTGCATAATGCATAACTTCCCTGTTATATTTGTGTCCCGTATTTTTTATTGGTGAACCAAGCCCTAATCCGAAACCTAGGAGGAGGGCTTAGGGAGAGTTGAAGAACGGAGAGCTCGACAGTAAGGACTACCGGCTAATAGATATCTTGAGGAAGGACGGTAGAGCACCATACAGCAGGATCGCTTCTGAGCTGGGTTTAAGCGAGGCCGCGGTGAGGAAGAGGATAAGGAAACTGGTTGAATCCGGGGTAATACTCAGGTTCACGATTGACTACAAGATACCTGGGGAGAGCATTGCCATAGTGTTCGTGAAAACCTCGCCGCCCACTCCGACGCCCGTCATAGCTAGGAGAATACTTGGCTTAGACCTTGTTGACCGCGTCTACGAGGTCACAGGTGACTATGATATTATGGCAATAGTGAAGGCCTCCTCCATAGATGATATCAACAAGGTTATAGACTACGTTAGGAGCCTGGAAGGAGTCACCGGTACACATACCATTGTCGCCCTACGGGTTCACGCGGACACTGAGAGGTACTAGCCTACTGTGAGGGTTAAACTTTTATAACCCTCCGAACCTTTCTTGCAGTGTCCGAACAGG
>JALUZI010000053.1 GCA_027012045.1 Desulfurococcales archaeon | reverse complement strand
TTCCTTCATTCCTCCGAGGATTCTCAGGAGGTTATCCTTCTCATATCTATCCAAGTGAGATAGGGGTTCGTCTAGCAACAGGCATTTTACTCCAGGAGCGATTGTGCTTGCAATAGCTGTTTTTTGCTGTTGACCGCTACTAAGCTCTAGAACGGGGCTGTATAGGATCTTCCCGAGCCCCAGTTTTCCCGCTATCCCTAGAACCCTTTCCTTCACATTCTGTATGCCGAGTATACTCAGCGAGAAACCTATGTCGTCATAGGGGGTTGGAGCAAGGAGGAACTGTTGAGGGTCTGGATGTAGCATCCTCAGCTTATATGCCAGCTCATCTGGGTTCTCGAGAGGGTTGACGCCGTCTATCGATATTTCGCCTTTGACTTCGCCTTTTGTTATCCACGGTATTATGCCTGCTAGGATTTTTAGAAGGCTGGTCTTGCCGCTCCCGTTTTTACCTGTAAGTAACCATACTTCCCCCTCTTCCACCTCGAAGGTTATGTTTGAAAAAACCTTTTTACCGCCGAGCTTTAGCTCTAGGTTTTCTACCTTAACGAACAATTCTTTTACAACACCTTAACTCCCGCTTCTCTAAGGGCTTTAGCCAGGTATAGCGATACGAATAGACCTATTATCATTTGGCCGAAGTTGAATGGTACCTCTACGGCTGCCTGGGATGGTGAGAGTCCTATGACCGATATCTCGTATAGGAAGTAGCCTAGAATCATTTCTAGACCGCCGGGTATTACGCTGTAGGTTATGGCTAGTCCTTCCAGATCCCTTTTTGCATAGAAGTATATTGCGGGCAGTGCGAGGAGGAACGAGACTAGAGCCCAGAACCATACGCCTACATGAAATGTTACTTGTTTGCTGAAAACATAGAATGTTGCCTCACCCGTCAGGTACTCGACTCCGAGCCAGTATAACCCTGCGTCGATCAGGCCGATAAGCGGGAGTAGGTAGTCCCCGATCCACTTGGCGTTCTTCTTGGATAGATATATGAATACATAGCCTACAATGAATCCCTCAAGACCTTTTATTATGAGTGTACCCGGAGCATAGTTTCCATAGCCGCTGTAAACGTCTGCTAGTGAGCTTCCTACACCGCCTGCAATGGCTCCCACGATAGGCCCGCCTATTATTGCGGAAGTATAAACCATTGTTTCGCCTAGATTGAAGTATCCCCCTGTTGCAGGTATCTCCATGGCAATCATCGTAGCTGCGAATACGAGGGCCGTCAGTATGGAGCTGTAGACTATTATTCTAGCCTCTAAACCCCTGGATGACAATTCCCTCTCCCCTCCTAGGGTAATTTCTAGGAGAGAGTTTATTTATTAAAGATTATGATTTAATAACGGAAACAGATATAAAAATGGTCATTGCCCGCTAATGATCTCCAATGCCCTGAGTCCATCAACCGTTATTTGATAAACCCTCTTCCTCCCATCCGATGAAGAAGAGACTAAACCTCTCTCTTCGAGCCACCTAAGACTCGAATAAACTGCCTGCGGGGAAACACGTGTATTCAAAATCTTCCAGATAAGATAGCCGTGGAGACGGCCATGCTCCTTTAAAACACGCAGTATCTCAAGCTTTGTTTCACCAATGAAAGACCTACTCCTGGGTGACACAGTTTTCAAACCAGTGCTAGTCACAACCGCCAGCACCTTCCACCCCTTAACCGAGGCTAGCTCCCTTGCAACAACATAGGAAGCAACGGCAGCTGGCTCTGCGAATACGCCCTCCCTCTCAGATAGATTTATCGACTCGTCGAAGACTCTGTGTAATGGAACCCCGACGCCCCAACCTCCAGTTGCAAGAGTAGCCCTATAAGACGCCATAAGAAGAGGTGGCTGGAGATATCTAATGCTATAGTGAATATTCAAAGACGCACCATGGAAACCCGTGAACAAGGAAGCATAGCTCCCCTCGCCAGCTTGTACACCTATTAATCTAACACCTCTGACCCTTCTTGCTTTGAAAGCAGTGTATACAGCGGATAAGGTAGCGCCTGATCCTACGGGTACAACAACGGCCTGGAACCCGTATCGCCCGATTGAGTCGGCTATCTCCTCTCCAAGCGACACTAGGCCTGAAAGAGCGTAGGGGTCCATGTCTATTCTGACATGCGTCCACCCGGTAGAGCCGGCGTATTCACGGGCCTTGAGGTGTGTATCATCCATGGTGGAACCTCTAAGGAACACTTGGCAACCGTAGGATCTGACCTGCTCTACTTTAACCGGGTCACTATCTTCGGGCATTACAGCCGTACACTTTATTCTAGCTCGAGCTGAATAAGCCGCGTATGAGGCGCATGTATTCCCGTCGCCTGAGACAACTATTCTCCGAATGTTTCTCGAGGAAAGATCGGCGATGCTGGGTGGAGCCGCTCTGTCTCTGAAGCTACCGGTAGGGTTCCGTGTTTCATCCTTAAAGAACAACCCGTCAATGTCTACCGAGGGAAAAATAGGTGTGTTGCCCTCATTCATCGTTATCCTGTCAAGTATTGGTTGAATCCTCTCGTAATCGCTTGGAACAGCCAGGCTAGCTCCATCGCTGCAGACGAGGCCTTTGGGTTTATCTCCTTCTGAGAGGCATCTCAGCCTTCTCAATATTCCCACAACTAGAATAATGGCCGGGAGAGGCCTTTTCATCCCTAGCCGGGGAAACCGGCTGTCTAGGCCTACCCGTGGATTAATATACTAAAAACTGCCGGATATAACAGTTACTAACCCGTGGCCAAGGAGGATATTCATGCCGCTGTACAAGTGCAAGCGGGGAGGAAAATGGTATTATACGAGGAACCCAGGAGACTGCGATGAGCTTGTCGAAGTACTCGATGAGGAAAGCCTAGTCAAAATCAGCAAACTAATGAGTAAAATACTTAGACACGAACCCCGAAGGTTCAACGTTAGCATTGACCCCGGGGGATGGGTGTCAATTAGGGATCTCACACGCTCCATACAAGAAGTTTTAGGTAGTGAAATCCGAGTTGGAGATGACGTCATCGCAGGGATCGCCGCTACCGATCCAAAAACAAGGTTCCAACTAAAAGGGGACCGGATAAGGGCCACATACGGGCATAGCATTAAAGTTAACATAGACTATCCCGAATCAAACCCCAAAGTTCTGTACCATGGGACACAGCTAGAAAAGCTGAATAGCATCCTTCGCAGAGGCTTACTACCAGGTAGAAGACTATATGTACACCTGTCACCCACTCCAAGCGACGCTTGTATGGTTGCCGGGAGGAGGAAAGGTACCCCCATATATCTTGTGATTAACGCGGAGAAAATAAGAAAATCCGGCCTCACTATATACCGGGCGACGCCAAAGGTTTTCCTTGTGAAAAAGGTTCCCCCAGAGGCGATCGAGTCATACAAGTACTGCGGGGCATTGCAACGATAATTTATAACCTCACAGCGGGGAGGTCATTATACTAGCGGTGGTCGCCTATTGTGTCGATAAAAGTGTTCAACACTCTAGGGAGGAGGAAGGAGGAATTCCAGCCCAACAATCCCCCCTTGGTTAAGATGTATACGTGCGGTCCCACTGTTTATGACCACACCCATATCGGCCATGCGAGGATGTATGTTTCGTTCGACGGTATCAAGCGGTACTTACAGCTTCGAGGCTACAAGGTTATACACGTTCAGAACATAACCGATATTGACGACAAGATAATCAAGAAGAGCATTGAGACAGGGAGGCCGTGGAATGAGATAGTCGATGAGTACACGAGGGAGTACCTGGAGCTACTTGAAGAGCTCCGAGTGAGACCCCATTATAATCCTCGGGTCACTATGCATATAGGCGATATCATTAAGTTTATTCAGAGACTAGTCGAGAAAGGCTACGCGTATGAGTCCAACGGAAGTGTCTACTTTGACGTTGACAAATACGAGTACTACGGCGAGCTGAGCGGTAGACTCTCGAAAGACCTGTGGGGCCAGGAGGAAGAGTTTGTATCAGAGAAAAGGCATCCATACGACTTCGTGTTATGGAAGCGTAGAAAGCCCATGGAACCCTACTGGGACAGCCCCTGGGGGCCTGGGAGACCAGGATGGCATATAGAGTGCAGCGTGATGTCCACCAGGTATCTAGGTGAGAGAATAGACATCCACGGCGGAGGCGAAGACCTGGTCTTCCCCCACCACGAGAACGAGAAAGCCCAAAGCGAGGCAGCGCTCGGCGTAAGGCCCTGGGTTAAGTACTGGCTCCACACGGGGTACCTCACTATAGGCGGGGAGAAGATGAGTAAGAGTCTAAAGAACATAATACCGTTAAAAGACGCTCTAAGAGAACTGACCGCACCGATACTGAGGCTTTGGATCCTCTCAGTCCACTATAGGAGTAGGCTTGAGTATAATGAGACCATCATCAACCAAGCCAGAAAACTGTATGATCGTCTGGTTTCATCGGAGTCGATTATAGAGAAGAAGTTGTTGGAAGCGAGTAAAAGCCACTACGATAAAGACGAGGATGTGGAGCGGATGAAGACGCTGTCCTCTATTATACTCGGGTTCCACGAGGCTCTGAGCGACGACTTCAACTTCGGCGAGGCAAACAAGTATCTATGGGAGTTCACCCGGTTCGTTCATGCCGAGCTACAGTACTCTGAGAGCGGGGCTCTCGCACTGGTAGCTAAGGAGTTCTCGGACCACTTGAACGCTGTATACTCATATAGAACCACTGGGGAGGGCGGGATATCCTTCGAGTTGTTCAAGGAGGTTGTGGACCTCTTGATTGAGGTGCGGAGTGAGTTGAGGAAGAATAAAATGTATGAGTTAAGCGATAAGATTAGGGATAAGCTTGGAAGCCTGGGTATAACCGTGCTTGACTACAGGAATAGGAGTGAGTGGGTTCTTAGGAAGTAGTAGGAATAAAATACTGGGGGCCTATGGAACCCCCGGGCTGTATGTTTTATTTTTACTGTGTCTCGAAGTGGATTATGCTTACGGGGCAGCTCTCAGCTGCGCTCTCAACACAGTCTTTTAGGTCGTCAGGGACTACGCCCTGGCTGACATCGTCGTTTACTCTGAACTGTGCTACTATCTGGCTCTTCCCGTCCTCCTCGCTCATCTCGAAGACTTCGCCACAGAGGCTGACACAGACCATGTCGGATATACATTCATCTCTGTCTATCCAGACTTTTATGGGCATTCTTCTCCACCTCACGGTGTTTGCATATGAGATTTCCAGCTATATGTAGCCGAGTCTTCAAACTATTTAAAGATTATCCACTTCCTACTTGTAAGAGGGGGATATACCGTCCCCCCTCAGGTAATTGTCTAGGTATTCCTTAACGCCTCGGAGGAGGGTATATGTTTCCTCTGCGAGTTCCTCTGTAAGGGTTGAGCGGCCTGCGAATATTCTTCTACTGTAGGTCCACCGGGGTATGACGTGTATATGGAAGTGGAAGATCTCTTGTCCAGCCGCGGCCCCATCATTTGAAACGATATTCACGCCTGGAGCCCGGGCCTCCAGCTTGTAGAACCTAGCCAGGCCCGCTGCAACTTTGAATGCCTCACCTACAATGCCTGGCGGTGCATCCGAGACTGACTCGTAGTGCTGTTTGGTTATAACGAGTAAGTGGCCCTTGCTTACGGGGTATTTATCCATTATAACGATCAGATCATCAGTCTCGTAGACCTTGTAAGCCTCTAATTCACCCTTAACTATACGGCAGAAAACACACATAAAGACCCACCTTTCCACCAGTGGAATCAGGTTATATGTGGGGAACCGGTTTTAAACGTATAGAACAGAGGTGGCTAGGTGCTTTGAGCAGTAATGGTCTTCAAAGGCTTGCCGGCAAAGTTAAATCGCTGATGAACAGCGGTGTATCAAGACTGGTTGACGAGAGAATCCGAGAGTTCGAGGAAACCAATAAGGCCGGGTCGAAGAGATGGTTTAGCGAGTTAGCATTCTGCATATTAACGGCGAACTACAGTGCCGAGGGCGGTATCAGGATACAGAGAGAGCTGAACGACTGCTTCTTCAACTGCAGTGTTGAAGAACTAGCCCGGGAGCTTAGGAGGATGGGGCACAGGTTTCCCGAGGCAAGGGCTAGATACATAGTTCTCTCAAGGAAATACGCTGACAACCTCAAGGATATCCTGGTAAGACAGGGAACACCCTTCATGATGAGGGAGTGGCTGGTAGCAAATATTAAGGGAATAGGTTACAAGGAGGCCAGCCACTTCCTCAGGAATGTTGGCTATTTTGACCTGGCTATCCTGGACTATCATATACTGGACATTCTAGAGAGGTATGGTGTGATTAAGAGACCACGAACCCTCACGAGGAAGAGGTACCTGGAAATAGAAGGTGTTATCAGGAGACTCGGGGAGCTTGTGGGATTGAAACCAGGTGTACTAGACCTCTACTTATGGTACATGGAGACAGGGAAGGTTCTCAAGTGAACACGCTAGCTAGAAGCCTGTACACTATTTTCGAGGCGGCTACAGGTTTCTTCAACGCATACTTCAGCCCCGATGAGAGAAGCAGTTTCTTATGGGACAACGCGATCTGGACTAGTTCCTCATGCCTGTCGTAGTCGATGTTTGATGAGATTATGCCTGCGAAACCTGTTTCCCTCAACGTCTTGAATAATTCCTCTAGATCCATATCCTCCAGGTCTTCGTGGAATATTCTTGCTATTTTCGTTTGAACCTTTAATTCCCTGATAGTCTTATCCATACAGTTCCTCCAGTCAGACAAACTGTTCTGGCTGAAGCAGTTTACAAGCTTCACGTTGGGGTATAGTCCTCCTCCTGTGAATGGTTTTGTCAGGCCTGCAGCGTCTCCTATTACGAAGACGTTTGACAGGTAGGGCTTTTCCACAGGTGGCCCTGTTAGTATGGTCCCTCCGTAAGCATCTAAGACGACCCCACTTATACCTAGAGACTTGAGTAGTTCGTCTCTATGGATTGGTTCTCTTATTCTACCTCCTCCGACGATAATTTTTCCAGCGGGAAGGCTTAGTATCCACGAGAAGAATCCTTTGAAGCGTCTGTGGAATACTACCTTGAATGTTTTTGGCTCTATACCAGTAGAGCTGGACTGGTCTGGCTGTATTTCAATGTTTATTCCGACGAGGCTCCTGGTTCTAGACCGGTCTATTCCTAGGCCTCTAGACACTTTTCCATAGAACCCGTCTGCAATGATTATAGCGTCAAACCTGTCTGTCCCGCAGTTGTTAGTGTGTACAATATTCTTCTCAGAATCGATTCCCAGTACTTTACAGCCCATTAAAGCTTGTACTCCCTTGTCCAGGGATTCATTATATAGCTCCTCCTCGAGCCTCACTCGGTCTAGCTTAACAGCTATACCCGGCCTATCGAACACGATGTCCTCACTGCCCGCTGAGAACACTATGCGGTCGTAGACCTCTTGGATGCTCCTGTATGCTGGTCCGCCTATACTGTCCGTTGTCCATTTGGATACTAGGCCTGTGCAGTGCTTGGGCCTGCCTACCCTTGGATCCTCTTCGAAAAGGGTGATTTGGTGTCTGCTTGAAAGCTTGTATGCAGTGTATAGCCCTGCGAACCCCGCTCCTATTACTCCGATTCTCAGAGTCTCCATTACGTCTACCTTCCTATTCTGCCTATTCCATATCCTACGGCGAAGACCAGTATTATAGCGGCGAATACAAGTATGGTGCTGAGTGTTTGCGGTGTTTGTCTACTTCTAGGCTGCGAGTTAATTGTTTCCGTCTTCGTAATTGTTGTTGTACTTGTCACTGTTTCAGTGGTTGTAACAGGGCTACCGTTACCCTGGTTTGTAGGGGGTATAGGGTTTACTGTTGAGGTCTGCGTGGAACTTGGTGTACCTGACGGCTGCGCGGTCTTCGCGAGAAGTGTGTAGAGGCTCGCGTATAGCATTGCCTTCTCCATTAATAGATAGCCTGTTTCCGTGTCCCCGTGGTTTACTAGGTTCCTGGATATTTGGTAGAGCATGTAGGATGCGAATGGTGTTCCCGTGTTGTTCGTGTATTGTGCTAGTGTTGCTTGAACCATTTTCTCTAGTGATGGTATGTAGAGTTCTCCTTTGAGGCCGAACATTTGTATGAATGATATGGTGGAGTATTCTATGGCTAGTGTCGAGTATGATAGTGAGCTGAAATATTTCCCTTTGTTAAGATCGGTTGTAGCGTTATCGAAGAATTCTAGGGCTTTTGTGAGCGGCTCTGGCTGGACGCCGAGCTCGTTTGCTAGGCTGACCGCGTATCCCTGCATGCTCCTCGCTATCTCGGCTTCCTCGAGGGCGGCCCGCCTAACCTCCTCCTCTTCGACTATTGGGCCCTTAGTGAAGAGATAGTTGTAACTGTTTAACGAGGAATATAGTATTCCCGCTAGGGTTATCTTCCAGTGTGCATCAACTAGGGTGTAGAGAGGCGTCACTGTTACACCGCCGAAAAGCGATACTGGCAGGTATAGTTTACCGGACCGGTTGTCGAGCTGTTTAACCGCTGACTTGAACATGTTGAACGAGTCCTCGGCGAGGGAAGCTATGTATGTCATGTATTCTACTTTTAAAGGTGTACAACTATCTGTGCACTTGTTAACCTTGTCTAGCGTCTTATTAACCGCGGAATAGACTGTTTTAACGTATCCCGTTACGGCCCAGTCGTTGAGGGACGCGTTTATGAGGGCATTCGCTTTCTCCAGGTAAGAGCCGGCCTGTACTAGTAGGTACATTCTGTATGTTCCTGTACTGTGTATAGAGGAGTTGTAGTAGTTTCTTGATTGCTCGTAGAGTTCCCTAGCGTACTTTTTCACCGTTGAGGAAGCCTTGCCTATGATCTGGTGGTAGGTGGTGTTCAGCTCGGCGTATCTGGCTGATAGTCCTTTGTTGATGAAGCTTATGACCTGTGTGTACTCCACTGGGAGACTGGTTGTTTTTACCGGTAGATGTTTTCCTGTCAGGTAGTAGTATACTTGGCTTATGTCGGCTGCCTCAACGACTTGTACTCCAAGCTTCTTACCTAGTTTGACTAGGTCTACAGTTTTCTTTACGGGCCTGTATATGACTAGGCCGAAGGGCAGTTTCTTCTCCTCGTAAACTATGTACGTGTAGTTGGCCTGGCCTATAGGTATGACGAACTCCTTGTCCCTTGTGGCTACTGCGTGCAGTTTACCGTCTAATCCCCCTACAGGGCCTACTGTCCCGTCCGGGTTTATCATACCAGTCACTACTGTGTCGTTTCTCACGGGTGTGTTTAGGAGGCAGGCTATTGTCAGCGCGGTCATTGCGGCTGAAGCGCTTGGGCCGCCGACTATAATGCTGTCTGACTTCATCTCGTAGAAATAATCGTATTTCCAGAAGTTTACACCTGCCATTCTAGCTGCTACCATTGCAGCTATTCTCGCCGCTGCCTGTGTGTCGAGCATTGTAAGCGGGTTTGTTGAAACGTAAACGTTCCCGGATCCCGGGTAGGCGACTGTTACAACTAGTTTGCTCAGGACTCCTTTCTCCTCGCCTCCCTCCGATCCAGCTAGAACCGCTGCGACATCTATTTCCCGGGTCACAATTTTCTTATAGCCCGTCACAGCGTGTAGAGGTGTGGTTGACGCGGCAAGTGTCAACAGTACGAGCAGTATGGCTATTGTTCTAACCGGCTTTTCCAATGCTTGTCCACCGATTATTCTGGATTGTAAATTTATCTATTTACAGTTAACACGTGCCGTTCCAGGCGGTTTGCAGGATAATATTATACATACTCTACTGGAACGTATTGTTAAATGGGGGCGATGACGTCAGTTATGCCATCCGGATAGCTTTGATGATGGACACCCCTGGGGTAGCCGAGTCCCCCGTTTTACAGTGTCAATTCTATTCAGCGGACGGTAAGAACCGTGTATTACCATGCCAAATACCCTATTGCTAAACACCCGATTAATTATAGCCTATGGAAGAGGAGGAGACGGTGGTATACATGATTAAAAGCATAGCACGAATATTCGGGTTCAAGGCAGACCCCGCAGGGACTCCCGGAGTTAACGTCGAATACGAGCAGGTGCTCATAGGCCTGGAGGAGGCCAAGGACAATATAAACCAGGCCTATTTCACAACCCTGAACCAGATAACTGAGCTTAAGAGAGAGATGGAAAGAGCCATCCGGAACCATGAGAAGGATAAAGCAGTCAACATTGCTGTACACATACACAACCAGAAGAAAATAGCTGTCACATACAAGACAATAGCCAATCTAATCGAGAACGCCATATTCAGGATACGCGAGGCCAAGAGCGTTGAACCCATACTCAAGACGCTGAGCTTCATACTCCCACAACTACAGGGAGCGTCCACAGCTGCTAACGAGAAGCTAAGGCTGGCGAGCGCATCACTCGCACGCGCAATACAAGGATACCGCACCCTCGAATCCAACGTAGAGGTGGGAATCGGGGGCATGCACGGGCTCGCCGAGGCCGAGTCCAAGAACACTATGACAAGATACGAAAGCATAGCCCGTGACCTGCTGTTCGAGGCCTCCAAGGCCGCGACCGAGGAAGTAAACAAGGTGGTCGGCGACCTCTATTTCCCCGAACCCCCAGAGCCAGGGTTAGAGGACAAGGTGTACATGTACCTGCTGGAGAACAGGGGTAAACCAGTAAAGATCTCCGAAATAGCCAGAGCCTTCGGAGTGTCGCAGGATGAAGTAAGGAAAGTCGTCGCGAAGCTAGCCAGGGAGGGCAAGGTTAAGTTCCTCCAGAAGGAACACGCTTAACCATCATACCCCTTTTATTAACAACACGATAATACGTTCTGACGGGATTAAACATCCTAGCATGAAGAGTTGATCAAATTGAGGGGCGCACTTAGAGGTGGCTGGGTTTGAGTGAGGCGTACATTGTAGAGCATGCTAAGAGATACGCACTAGCCGCGTTCGAGAACGATACTAAGAAGAACTATGAGGCAGCGATCAGGAACTATGAGGCAGCCGCCAATTTACTCGAGCGGGCCGTCAAGCTGTATCCGGATCACCCGCTGCGTGACACATTCATACTCTACATACGTAAATATAGGAAGAGAGCCGCGTTCCTCCGCAAACTCATGATTCCCCAAGGAACTTCCGGCGAGGAAGAGGATGTCTACGTGGAGGACGATAGGGGGGAGTCGGATGACGCTACTGTTGAGAGGGAAGAGAGTACAAGCGGAACCCTTAAACCGCCGGCTTTCGTTCAGACTGAGAAGCCAAACGTTACCTTCGACGACATAGCCGGCCTCGACGAGGCTAAGCAGGCTATAAAAGAGGCTATAATATTCCCGATTAAGCGACCTGACCTATTCCCCCTAGGCTGGCCTAGGGGCATCTTGCTCTTCGGTCCTCCTGGTAATGGTAAAACCATGCTTGCAGCCGCTATCGCCAATGAAGTAGATGGAGAATTCCTGTACGTAGACGCGGCTAGTATTATGAGCAAGTGGCTGGGTGAGGGCGAGAAGAACGTTAAGAAGCTCTTCAGGTATGCGAGGGAGAGGGCCGAGCATGGTGTTCCAGTCATAATTTTTATCGATGAGATAGACGCGTTGCTAGGGATTAATATCAGCGAGGTAGGCGGAGAGGTCAGGGTGAGGAACCAGTTCCTCAAGGAGATGGATGGGTTACAGGATAAGGATAAGAATTACCATGTCTACGTTATAGGAGCCACTAATAAGCCGTGGAAGCTGGATGAGCCTTTTATAAGGAGGTTCCAGAAGAGGATATTCATACCGCTCCCCGATAAAGCCACGAGGAAGAAAATCCTCGAGCTATATACTAGAAGGCTGGATCTAGCCGAGGATGTTGACCTCGACTTGCTAGCGGAGAAAATGGAGGGTTACAGTGGAAGTGACATTAAAGATGTTGTCCAAGCAGCTTACATGATCACCGTTAGGGAATACTTCGAGAAGCAGGGGGAAGAGGAGAAGCCTAGGCCTGTCTCGATGAGTGACTTCGAGATAGTTCTATCGAAGAGGAAGCCCAGCGTTAACAGGAAGATGCTTGAAATGTATGAGAAATGGTTCGAAGAGTATAAAGCGCTATAGCCTCATTCCCTATTATTTTATATCTGGGATGGAGTGTTGGGAGGCCAGGAGCTGGGTTTACTCCTTGTTTTCCTAGGTATGATAATAATTCTAATCGGGATGCTCTACATAGCACTCTCGAGTGGAGGCGAAGTCGAGGGAGGAGGCGTAGTAATAATAGGTCCTATACCCATAGTGTTCGGGTCTAATAAAAAGATCGCTTGGACAATGCTGTTAGTAGCTCTAGCAGTAACTGTGCTACTTTACATTCTGTACTTCTATTCATACAAGAGGATGGTAGGTCTAACTCTCTAGTTTCGATTTGAACTCTGATGCGGCCTCTTCAAGCTTATTCTTCAGCTTCTCCAGATTCTCCTCCTTACGTTTTGCAAGCCTGGACGAGGCAGAGGAGTATGCTGTCTCCACTCTCTCCTTTATCTCTCTCGCTAGCTCATCTCTATTCGGTATAGGCATGCCGGGCCACCCTTCAATCCATGGGTGGAGAGTCGAGTGGTTCACTATATAAATAATCACCGGGACATGGTATCTCATCATAGTGTCTTGTGTGGGAGGTGTCTTC
>JALUZI010000052.1 GCA_027012045.1 Desulfurococcales archaeon | reverse complement strand
CTTTTGCTCTACGAGCTACGTCCCTAACAGGGGCTACGCTCCCAGTTACATTCGATACATGGCCGAAGGCGATTATCCTCGTTTTCCCAGTTATGTACTCTTCAAGCATATCCCACCTCGGAACCCCTTCAGCGTCCACAGGGAGAAACCTCAGTTTCGCCCCAGCTGCCTTTGCTATACCAGCCCATGGTAGAATGTTGCTGTGATGCTCCGCTTGGGTTAGGAGGATCTCGTCTCCCCGGGTTATTATTTTGTTCCCATATAATATTATGGCGAGTCTCCTGAGGCTGTCCGTGGAGTTGTAGGTGAAAATCACCTCACTCGGCTTCGCGTTTATGAATTTAGCCACGGTCTCACGTGCTTTGTCATAGGCTAGGGATGCTTCTATGCTGAGTTTATAGGCCCCCCGGTGAACATTAGCGTAGTGCTTCGACGAGAATTCTGCCATGGCGTTTGTTACACTGGTGGGTTTCAGTGTGCTCGCAGCGTTGTCGAGGAAAACAACCCCTGTGTCCAGCTCTGGGAAGTCTTTTCTTATTTTAGCCACGTCCAGCATGTTTGTTGTACCCCCATGTTAAGTTGCACTACTTACAACTCTATTATAATGCTTCACCACGTCCGCAATAAACCTCTCAGGATACTTGAGATACGCTGGGTGGGGAGCACCCTCGTAAACTATTAATTCCCCACCAACAAGCCTTGCGAACTCCTCCATCTCACTCCTACTGACAATAGTATCGTTACTCCCGTAGACAACCTGTACGGGAACCGGGTTACTCTTGAAGTAAGATAAAATGCTTTCCTCCAGAGAATTTACAGGAGCTATTAAGGTCAACCCTCTGACACTGTCCTTGGCAACGGTGTACCTGAGGGCTATATAGCCTCCCAGGCTAGCTCCGACCATATAAACATCGCTAAATTCAACAGCTCTCAAAGCTTCAGCCAGAGCCTCTATATTTCTACCGGGGTCTCTTGACCTAAAGGACCGCTTAACCTTCATCCCGTAAGGCATGTCCGGCGCAACGAAGGGTATACCATTCTTACACAGAGCTTGGAGTAGCCCTATTTCGCTCCAGACATCACTTGTAAAGCTGAACCCGTGGAGCAATACTACTGGAATCAGGCTTGAACGACCTGTCAGTTCCGAGCGTTTCACATATAGTGGACCTTCCTCAGTATCTAGAACCTCCTCTTTAACGCATTGGTCGATCAAAAGAGGACACCTCTCATCCCTAATTTGTTAGTGGAAATTTAGTTAAATACTATGATCCAATAGTCCCAAGTCAACGGGGCTGTTCTTGGAGAATGTGAGTCTTGAAGACTACTTGGAATATGTGGGTAAACGGGATTCCGTCGAGATAGGCGGTAGGTCTATACCCCTTAAACCTATAAGGATATCGAGGCTGGAGCCTAGGAGAGACGAGCTGGGAACCATATATGGCACAGTCTGGAGTTTCCCCAGGCGAGGCAGGTGGGGCAGCCATAGAAGCGACTACCGCGGTAACTGGCCTCCACAAATACCGAGGATACTAATCGAGACCTATACAAAGGAGGGTTCAATAGTTCTTGACCCCATGGTAGGGTCAGGAACCACTTGTATAGAGGCAGTTCTACTTGGGAGGAAGTGTATAGGCGTAGATGTCAACAAGCAGTCCCTCATATTGGCGTGGCACCGGCTCTATAGTCTAGCCAAACACGTTAACCCCGATGATCCCGCTGAATTCCTCAAGGATGTCCATCTATACATGGGAGACGCGAGGAACCTAACCGAGCTAGCGAGCGGTTCAGTCGATCTTGTAGCTACTCACCCGCCTTACTGGAGGACTTTGAGGTACACTTCCGGGCTTCCCAACGATATCTCAATGGAGAGGAACTTGAGGAGGTACCTTGAAGCCATAGGTGCAGTTGCAGGGGAGGCCTACAGGGTACTGAGGCCTAACGGGGTTTTCGCTATTCTCCTAGGTGACTCTCGGAAGAAGAGGCACTACGTCCCGGTCTCGATGTATGTGTTGAAGAAAATACTGGAGAAAGGGTTTATCCTGATGGAGGAGATAGTTAAGATACAGCATCGGATAAAGGATACGCAGGTTTACTGGGAGAGGTTCGACAGGGACTTCCTCATGATTAAACATGAGAAATTGTATATACTCAGGAAGCCTGCTTACGAGGGTGAGGAGAGAAAGTTTAGGTATAGTACTATGTTGAAGAGACTGTGACATATCTCCCCCGGGTACTGGTTAGTTCTTTCTCGATTTCACTGAGGGCTTTCTTTATACGCTCGCAGAGGAGGAACATGGAGCTGTAGGCTTCTTCCAGCAGTTTCTCGTAGTCTGCTCTCCTGGGCCTGTAGTTCTCTATTTTCGCTTCGACCAGGTCTAGTATTCCCTGGAAGTAGGACATGAACTCTCTTGCAATTCTAATCCTAGACTTAAGGAAAGCTATGCCTTTCTCGGTTATTCTATACGCCTTCCTCTTCCCACTATCCGACACGGATTTGATGAGGCCTTCCTCCTCGAGCCTATGAAGTATAGGATAGATAGTCGACGGCCCAGGGTTCCTCTCTCCTAGTCTAACGGTTTTAAGGAACTTTATTATCTGGTAGCCATGCATTTCCCCATTAGCCAATAATAAGAGTACCGTGAACCTAGTCCTTAGGTAAAAAGGGTTGTTAGAGGGTTTAGAGGCCACCTCCACCATGGAGCTTCACCTTATCTTCCTCCACATCTTGTCTTTGAGGAGGGCTATTATAGATGGATTCACCAGGTAGCTAGCCATTGCTCCCGCTAGCAGTACACCCGCACCCATGGTGAAGCCGAGCTCCCTCATCCCCCACGTGCTGGACGACATCATGGACAGATACGCGCTGCCCAGTATAAGGGATAGCCCGAACACTAGCAGTCCAACTCTGGCAGTCGCGAGTACTATGCTCTTGTCGCTACACTCCTTGAAGCACTCTTCCCGTGCCCTGCTCAGATAGAAGCTGTTGTAGTCCATGCCCACTCCGAGTATTGCTGTCAGCACCATTATAGGCAGGAACCAGAGCACAGGCTTACCTATCATGTCCTGGAACAACAGTTCAGTTGACGCGATGGCGATCATAGCGGATGTTATTATTACTGTTATAGCGGCAAGCGCAGCTACTATGCTGTTAAACGCTATTGCGAAGGCGATTATCATCAGGGTAACCGCTACTGGCAGTACGCGGTGGTAGAACCTGTCGTTGAGCAGTGTCTCCATCTCCAGCATTGATGCCGCCATTCCGCCTACGTAGAGCTTCTCGACACCGTTGCCTACTGCTTCTCTGTGGAGAGTCTCCCTTAGATCCTTGATATCGCTGATCCCCTTGTTGCTTAGCGGGTTGTCTTTTATGTAAATGTTCAGATACACTGTTCTTCCATCACTTGAAACGTAGGGATTCCTTTCAGTGGAACCCATTGCTTTAGTGTAGTTCACATATTCAAGTGGTCCCGATATGCCTGACACGTAATCTTTACTTTTCACAAGTTCCTCTATGTGCTTTAGAGCGGATAGCCCGGCCGTGGTGTTCCACGGCTCTTTGAGTTCTACGACTACATATGTTTGATATACTATTCCAGCGCCAAACCTCTCGGCTACCATATTGAAGTTCTTGACGGCGTCGCTGTTCTCGGGTAGGAAGACCTGCATGTTATGGCTTCCCTTGAAGGTGGCGTAGGCGTATGCTGACGGTATCGATATGATTATCCAGATGAGGACTATTACTTTAGCGTACTTGACTACTTTCTCGCCTAGCCAGCTCTTGCTCCGCACGCTTAGCTTCTCAGGAGTCTTCGGCCACCAGAACTTGCTGTGTCCTCCTAGTAGTGAGAGGAGTGCGGGAACGAGTGTTAGTCCTGCTAGCATTGTTACGAATATGGCTAATGGTATGGCTACTCCGAAGCTTAGTAAGAACGGGAAGTCATGAGCTAGTGACAGGCTACCGAATCCTATTATGGCCGTGGTAGCGCTCGTGAGTATTGCGGCGTATGTTCTCGAGAGGGCTCTTTCAGCAGCTGTTTTCGCGTCTTTCGTGTTGTGGTATTCCTCTCTGAACCGGTATGAGAGGAATCCGGCGTAGTCTGCTCCCAGCCCGAGGCTCGTGGTCATCATTACCACTCTGGCCCAGGACGATAGGTCTACTATTCCACCTGTTACAATCAGGTATGCCAGGGCTCCCGCTACCAGTATCGCTACTAGAATGCCTATGAAGGGGAGTATGACCGCTGCAAGGCTCTCTAGGACTAGGAAGAGGAATATGACTACCATCGTGTTGCTCAGCATGTCAACCCTCTTCATATCTTGACTGGTGAGCTTGTGCGTCTCATAGTTGATTATTCCCGACCCTGTAAGGTATAGCTTATAGCCCGCTACGTAGTTTCTCAGTGTATTGTTGACTATTGATGTGTAATTCATGGCCTGGTAATAGTATGTTGGATCCTCCTCGCTCGGCTGGGCGTACGGCTTGAACATTACTATGAAAGCCATTAGGTCTCCTGTCACGGCATAGCCTTTGAGTTGTTCCACGATTCTAGGATAGATAGTGTAGAAAGTATCCGTTGACAGCTTGTTTATAGCCTGGCTCCGGGTCTCATTGTGGTAGTATATTACGTTGAAAGCCTCCTGTATAGTTTTCTCAATCGCTTCAGCAGGCATTCTGGTATTATTACTCATCTGTAAAGCTTGTTTAACCAGTATGGGCGTCAGAAGCGTCGGTATGTCTTGTTTTTCGAGGGGGGAGGCATCGGTTTTCTCGAATAACTCGGCCATGAATCCTCTTGCTTCCTTGGGGATCTTGGCTAGAACTTGTTTTTCAAGGGCATTCAGTATGATATGTAGGTTCTCGTTCACAGTTTTATTGAGGTCGTTCTCGGTCTTATTGGCTTCTCCTAGTATGTATGCGTATTTGTAGACTATGCTGTATATTGTGGTCTCGTTTAGCACAGCCCTCAGCTGGGGCGGGCTCATAGAGGCTATAAGCTCAGCCGTCGCATCTGCCAGTTTAACGTTATCCTTTACTAGAACCCCCTCCGCGCTGGGATCGTATTTACCGAGTATGAGCGTCAACGCCTTACCAACCTCTGCTCCAGCCTGGGAGCTTATCTGCTTCGATAAGATGGAGAGGGCGTCGCTCGGAGTCGGTTCGCGGGTTGATACTATCTGCATCAACGTCTCTAGCATCTGTTTCTCCTCGCTTGTTCTCGCCGTCTGTAGTAGGAGGTTCTTAACCAGGTCGTTGACCGTGCCTCTACTCGGCGGGTAGGTTAGCCTGCTGGCTTTCTCTATGAATGATGTGAGCAGCGTTTCGTTCATACCGGTTTTCGAGGCCATTTCCCCCGCCATGACCGGTGCGAATACTGTTATAGCGTAAGTCTTCGCTTTCGGTTCTAGCGATTTGATTGTCGAGTAAACATTGTCTTGGGGCATGACACGGTAGAGGTATGGTAGGTTGGTCATGTTAGCCTTTTCTAGTAGTCCTGTCCACACGTCCGAGTAGGTTTTCAGTATCCCCATGGCCAGCTTTTCTCCGCTTGGCCCTACCTGGCTTTCCAACGTTTTAGCGGTGACCATGAAGGCGGCCTTGGATATTGTCCTGTAATCTATTAGGCTGGGATTCCCGTTGGTCAGGTTGAGGAGTATTCTGTAGTACGCCACTATTTTATCTGGGGTAACTGGGCCTAGCTTACTCTTATTAGTCAATTGCTCCACTAGGATTATATCACTTCTCGACAGGTTACCGGTTTGATAGGCTGTCGTATTTGTGAGGATGAAGTAGTTGACTCTGCTAACGTCGAACCATACTCGACTATAAGTTTCAGGTATAATTGTCCATAGATATGAAAGCGTGTAAGCGGTCTGGTTAAGCGATATGTACCCATGTCTCAGGGAGACTAGTTTGCTGTAGAGCTGGACGTAGGCCTTGTCAGCGTTTATGAGCTGGCCCCTTGTTTCACGGGTCTTGTTGAGTAGCATGAAGTTTATCTCCATGGACTTGCTAATAGTCTCGTTGACAGCTAGTGCCGCCTTGATGCTCTGGTTGACTGATTCTAGAGTCCTGTCAAACCCTACTGACGTCTGATTCATTATCTTCTGGTAGGCTTGGTATATTATAACTGGGTACCCGCTTGTTTTCTCCGCGTACTGGGAGAGCTGGCTTTTATCCGCTCCATACCACTCAGCTATTTTTAGCGCTGTATCGGGAGACGATACATTAACGTTGTCTACTAGTAGAATAGCATAGTCCTCTCCTGTGCTTCCTGTTATGTTCTTTACTAGCTTTGCCGCTATCTGGCTCTCAGTGTTAGGAGGGAGGAGCCCTTGCTCCTGTGTTACTAGGACGTTGTTGAGTTTCATGAACAGGGGGGCTGATGCTGCCGCTACTATGATCCAGATTGCTATTACTACGAGCGGTCTTCGCGCTATGAAGCCGGCGGCTCCCATGCTCTACCACCTTTATATCTTAATTCTAAGTATATCGTCTTTCGATATAGTGGATTAAAAAGTTTACCAGCACCCACTGAATAGATTATAATATCGTGAAAACCAAAACTAACAGAAACGTGATGGGTCTTTGCTACTGAGGAAGTGCGACACAATCAACACCAGCGAACTAGAGAACTACAATCCAGAGCTAGTCCTAGGAACATACAACTTCAACTTCTACTTCGACGGGAAAACAGCCTTCCTCGTAGACAGGCCCGATGGAAGGGAAGACGTCACAATCCTGAAAATAACACCGAAAAACAATATAGCAATCAGGAGATTCGTTTGCAGCCACAACCTTATAACCAGGATAAAACTCAGTATAGGCTACTACGATAATATAAAGAGATTCATAGAAGCAACGAGGGACGATCCCCTACTAGGATGCGCCTATAAGTACTCCGGTTTACGTGTAAGGAGGCTGTCACCCTGGATCGCGTCAATCGTAGCACTTGCCCAGCAGAACAACAGCTTCAGGAACGCCTGGAGATCCCTCGCCAGGTTCATAGCCAGGTACAGCGATATACAGAGAATATACCGGAGACAAGTTTACATACCCTATGACCCCGGCAGGATGCTCTGCAAAATAATGGGATACAAAGGATTCTACAAAGGCCCAGAGTACTGCCTAGCCAAGTTCGACCAGGCCAAATCCAGGGACAAGTCAATCATAAAACGCAACCTAAAAGAGATAAGCGAAGAGACAGGTCTCGGCTATAGAGTGAATACACTGCTAAACCTAGCATACAGTTTTACGGCAGGCGACGTAGCGATAAACAACCCGGACAGGTTCTACAGGTCACTACTAGAAATAAAGGGGTTCGGAGAATACTCGGCTAGACTAGCAGCACTACTAGCCTTCGGGAGATATAGGCTTCCACCTATAGATAGATGGACAATAAAGCTGGCATCCGTAGCCTACGGTATACCGGAACGATACGATGTCGTGGAAGACGAGTTCATATACAGGTTCAAACACGACTCCGGTCTAGCCATATTCTTCCTCACAGTCCTACTGGACGCTGAACCCACGAAAAAAGCTCTCACGAGAATAAAGCAAGGAAGAATATGCCCTGAAGTTACCGACAGGCCAACGCCCCTAACACTCTGGAAGTACGAGTTACAGTGAAAAAAGAGGGTTAGACAGCGTTCATCTTCAAGGTGTAGTCGAGGTTTAACGGTGGAAGCTCGTTCTTGTCAACCTTAATCTCAATAAGAACAGGGCCCTCCTCCTCTAATAGGTGTAGTGCACTCCTAGCCTCATCGTTGTTCCTAGCTGTAAACCCTCTAATGCCGAACGACTCAGCCAGCTTTGAGAAGTCAGGGTTCCCCAGCAGGGTCTCTATCACCCTACCCTGCTTCTGCAGTACCTGCCTCAGGTATAGAACCCTATAGCTGTCATCGTTTACCACGACTATCTTAGGCTTACAGCCCAGCCTCACAATAGTCTCTAGCTCCTGAATGACCATCATGATTTCACCATCACCAGCCGCTACGAGGACGTCGGCTCCAGGCCGACCGTGGCAAGCGCCTATGGCGGCTGGGAGAGCGTACCCCATGGCACCTAGGTTCGTGGCCGCTAGGAACTGGCGTGGACGTGTTATTGTGAGGTGGTTATACGTGTATACAATGTGTGTTCCCTGGCCTGCAGTTACAATCCTGTTACTGCTCAGAACCTGGTCTGCCAGGTGGAAGAACAGGTTAGGGTTAACCAGCTCTGTTTCCTTTTCAATACTATCCCTTATCATGCCCATCCATTCCTTCCTATACTGCTCAACTCTCCCGAGCCAGCTGTCCCTGCTTACCTTTGACTCTGGTAGAGACTCGAATAACTTCTCCATGACAAGTATGGGGTCAGCCTTGACTAGATCGTAGTATCTAGGCCTCTTTTCAACCCACGGGTCCCTGCTGAAAACTAGGATATCGCCCTTCGGCAACAGTGTGTACCCGTAGGTTGTTATGTCGTCAAACTCGTTTCCTAGGACTATGAGGGCATCTGTCTCCTCAAGAACCTTATCAGCGGGTAAGCTACCTCCGCCGAAGCCTACTCGCCCAAGGCATAATCCCCTCTTGGACTCGTCGCACGCGCCGCGGGCGTTGCCTGTTGTGAGTATGAAAGCACTATACTTCTCAGCTATAGCCATAAGCTTATCCTGTGTGAACCCCGGTGGGAGGACAGCTTCTCCGCTAACCAGTATAGCGGGCTTCTCCGAGTCAGCGAGCAGGTCGAGCGCGTCTCTAATATCCCTGTCATCAACTGTTCCATGGCTGTATCCCAGTTTGCCTATTTCATTGAAGAAGCCCTCGTCTACGTCGACGTCAAGCTTCCAGATATCCTCGGCTACCTCAATCCCGACAGGCCCCATAGGGGGCTTATACATGGATTTCAGCGCCTCCATCACTTGCTCCGGAGCTTCGCTAGGCGCGGTTATAACCTGGTACGACCTGAATAGTCCGTTTGAGATTGCTTTCTGATCCACCTCAAGCCAGGAGTCTGTTCCTCTTAGCCTCCTTCTCACTCCGCCGCTCACTAGGACTAGCGGGACCCTATCCTTGGATGCTATGCCTACGCCTATCAAGGAGTTTAGGAACCCTGGGCCAGCGTGTACTACTGCGGCCCCCACTCTCCCAGACGTCCGGTATAGGGCGTCTGCCGCAGAAACCGCTGCTTGCTCGTGTCTCGTTGTGTGCACCTGTATTTTGTCCCGATAATTGTATAGCTTATCGTAGAAATCCACCACGCTAGTCCCGATAATCCCATAAATATCGGTTATGCCTGCTGAGAGGAAAGCCCTTGCCAATAAGTCTCCTACACTCATTCTAGTCAATCTAGGGCACCCTTCACATGTTGACTACTGCTATAGGCTTTCCTCCCGCGAGGACTCTCACGATGTTCTCCACGCTATGCCTGATAATCCTCGTCCTCGCGTCAGTGTTGGCTCCTGCAATGTGAGGCGTCAGGATAATATTGTAGTCCCCCTCTCTTGACAGCTTGATCAACGGGTGGTTCTCGCTAGGGGGCTCCTCGCTGTATACATCGACGGCGGCACCGCCTATCCATCCCTCCCTTATAGCCTTGGCCAATGCTTCCTCGTCGACTAACCGCCCTCTCGACGGGTTGATCAGCACTGCACCCGGCTTCATACTTCTCAGTTCTCCCTCACCTATCATTTTCTCTGTTTCAGGGGTCAATGGAACATGTAGGCTTACGACGTCGCTGTTCCTGAGGAGCTTTGAGAACCTGGCGTATTTGACTCCCAGTGATTCCTCGTCCTCTTCGCTCAGCCTCCTTATGTCGTAGTATAGTATTTCCGCTCCGAATGCTCTGGCTCTCTTAGCTACTTCTCTGCCAATTCTTCCTATCCCGATGATACCCCAGGTTTTACCGTAGAGATCGAAGGTCCCCATATCCATGAGCTTCCACTGCGGCCACTCGCCCCTCCTCGTGTATTCATGGGCGTAGACCAGTCTTTTCAGCAGGGCCAATGCCGCCATTATAGTATACTCCGCTACACTGATACTGTTCGCCCCGCCGGCGTTGGCTACTGGTATACCCTTTTCCCTACATGCCTGTATGTCTATGTGATCGAACCCCGTGCTGGGCTGCTGTATGAGCTTCACATGATCCATAGCCTCACACAGCTCCCTGTCTATTTTCATCTGGAAACTATAGTCACCTATCACAATGTCAGCATCCTTCAGGATAGCCTTCAGCTCATCTCTGGGCTTTCCGAACGCCACCACAATTTTGATTTGACCTGGAATTTTATCCTTCACAGGGGCGAATAGGCTTTCCATGAACGACTCCGGGAGAGGACTCATGGAAACTATGGTGAATACTTTACTCAAACTCTTTACACCTCTTCTACTTGGACTCAAGGATCATTGATTCGAGGATCAGGTTCTTGACGATTATAGTATAGTGGGAGTAACCGGGTAATATGAGTTACCCGAGGAGACCCAGGGCCAATACTTCCTCCTACCATATAAAACCCTATTGGAATCAAAGGTGTTCACGGTGTTACCGTTGGATCTAACAATGCTAGACTACCTGCTACTCGTGCTGACAGCTCTTCTGCTTCTACTACTCGCTTACGAGAAGATAACTTTCTATAAGAGGCTAGAGAGGTGGAAAAGAAGAGAGTTAGCGAAGGAAACCTCTAGAATACAGTCCCTAGTTGAAGAGAAATACAAGGCGATACTAGAGTCTTGGAAATCCAGGGAGGAGGAGAGGATTAGGCGGGACGCCATAGAGAGAAGTAGAAACGTAGTCCTAGGAAGGGTTGCCGAACAACTCGCCCCACTTGATTTCGCTGTGAGGCTTGGGATTAACCCCAAGGATGCAAGGTTCATCGGGAGCCCCATAGATTACATCGTGTTTAAGGGTTTGTATGATGGCTCTCCGGAGGAGATTCTCTTCGTCGAAGTCAAAGCAGGAAGCAACGCGAAGCTCTCTAAGAGGGAGAGAGAGGTTAAGAAACTTGTGGATGAATGTAGGGTGAGGTGGGTTAAATACGAGTTAGGCTAGTCTCTCGTATTTCCTGCTCCTCCTCTTGTATTCTTCCTCCTCTTCTCTTGTAGCGAAGTGCACGTGTACCGGGTGGAGGCTGGTTAATCCAGCTCTTTCCAAAGCATTCTTGACAATATTTCTTTTCTCCTCCTCGCTAGGCTTTTCCTCAGAGACTACGAGGATGTCTATGTCCTGCGATGTCTTCTCTTCCCCTCTTGCAATTCCACCTATAAGATACACCCTTACCTCTCCCATAATATTCTTAAGCTCAGCTATGAACCGGGGGACCCAGGCCCTCCATTCCTCGAGCAACTTTATCCTTCTTTCCAAGTTCTCATCAACATACTCGTGGATCCTTCTTCCAGTTGCGCGTCTGTAGAGATACTCGTATACGAAGCTACCTGCAAGGACTGCTAAGAACAATCCTACAGATTTAGGGTTCTTTACCAGCTGGTTGTATACGAGGATTGAGAGTGAGGCAAGGGTTAGGCCTGTTGCTACTCCCGCTATTGCAGGGTTAACCTTGGCCTCTCTTCTTAACTTATAAGCTGCCATGTTTACACTCGTAAAAATGGTGAGGAAACCCAAGCTTCCAACAACAGAGATCGTTTCTAACGGCGCGTATACCGCGAATGCCATTGATACTATTGCAATGAAGAATAGTCCTTCCGAGGCGTTTCTCCAAATACTCCTCCCGAGTCTTGACGGTAGGTAACCCAGCTTTGAAATAAGGTAGGTGATTCCTGCTGTGCCATAAAGGGTAGCGTTTATAGCGCTCGCTGTTGAAAGGAGCGCACCGATTACAACAAGCCAGAACCCAGCGCTTCCTAGGACAGGCTTCGCCACTATGGCTAACGCGTAATCCTTTGCTTCAATCACTACTTTGAGGGGTAGAACACCAACCGAGACTATTGCAACTCCTATATAGACTAGTGTGGTCACAGTTATGGATGTGTACACCGCTTTTGGTATTATACGGTGGTCATAAACGTCTTGGGACGCGTTGGCTATCAGTTCAAAGCCTTCATATGCGAGGAAGATAATCATGCCTCCCGCGATTACGTTCACTGGTGGCGGCCAGTTGCTGGGTGATAACTTAGAGAAGTCTACTAGGAGGAAACCTGCTCCAGCAACTATTAAAAGTATTGAAAGCTTTATATAGACAAGCAAATCCTCAACCTTTCCGCTAACATAGGCCCCTAATGCATTAACAATCGTGAAGGCTAGTATAACTAGTACTGCGAAAATCTGGGGCCATGGGTAACCTAATCCCACGGCGGCGGCAGTGTAGTGGCCGAACGCGAAGCTATACAGCGCTATCATAACAGTGTAGCTGACATATAGTAGGAGGTTCAGGCCTCCCGAGAAAACACCGGTTCCAAAAGCTTTTACAATAAACTCTATCGTGCCTCCCCTGCTGGGATACCTAACCGATAGCTTGGCATAACTATACCCTGTAGCTATAGCTACGATGCCTGCCACGAAGAAAGCTATCGGAGCGGCGTACCTGCTTATCGAGACACTTAGGCCTAGAACGGCGAATATACCGCCGCCTATCATTCCACCTACTCCGATAGCGAAGGCTTCAGCGAACCCTATCTTCCCTTCACTCAATTATTGATCAGCCACGCTTGTGTTGTTTACATGTATATTTGTTCTGTCCCCTTACTCTCGGCCTGCTTCTTCTCCTTGCTCGGGAAGACAGTGTCTAGTAATT
>JALUZI010000051.1 GCA_027012045.1 Desulfurococcales archaeon | reverse complement strand
AGGAAAGGTTCCTCCCAGGGTTCTGGAAGAACACTCCGAGTTCTGGTATTGCACAAAGTGCGGTAAGGTATACTGGATGGGGTCCCACTGGAGGGATATACTTGACAGGCTTGAGAAAGCGAAAAAGATGATTAGCAACTACTAATATCATAAAAGGGTGGTATCCAGTGGCTGAGAATCCTATTGACCCGGAGGAGCTAACGTTCGAGGAGGGCGAGTATCTCGTCCGACTCGCAAGGTGGTCTGTGGAGAACTATTTCAACCTCACCTCCAGTGAAGAGCCTCAGGCGCCTAGTGAGAGATTAAGGAGGCCTGGAGCGGCTTTCGTTACAATTGAGACATTCAGAGGCGGCGAGAGAAGCCTTAGGGGATGCATTGGTTATATAAAACCAGTTAAGCCTCTCGTGGAGACCGTTAAGGATGTCGCTCTACAGGCCGCGCTGAACGATCCGCGGTTCCCTCCTCTCCAGCCGGAGGAGCTCGATGTTGTTACGTTTGAAGTATCAGTCCTCAGCGACATGGAGAAGGCTCCTTCCGACAGGAACGGTAGGAGGGAGTTCGTTAAGATAGGGCGTGACGGATTATTCATAGTCTACGGACCGTTCTCCGGACTACTGCTCCCCCAAGTACCTGTAGAGTATGGGTGGAGTGTCGATGAGTTCCTCTCAGAGACGTGTGTGAAAGCCGGGTTGCCATGGGACTGCTGGTTTAATCCCAGAGTGGAGGTATACAGGTTCAGGGCTAAAATATGGAGAGAAACAAGGCCTCGGGGACCTGTTGAGGAGAGGGATCTTAGGAGGGAGTGGGTCGAGAGACGAGGTGGTTTAAACACTTAAAGCCCCCTGCCACGAAGTAGGTTATTGAAGCGGGCGTTGTGAGGGGTTGGCTTTGTCGCTATGGGGTAAGTTGAAGGAAATGGTGGGGATGTGGAGGACTATATTCCTATTGGCGAAGAAGCCTGACGATGAGGAGTTCAAGCTCATATCAAAGCTGACATTCCTCGGGTTCGGCCTAGTTGGAGGCATAGCTTATATAATACACTTGATATTCGTCCTCATATCCTAGGACGACGACTTTTAATTATCTATATTTAAATAAATGTGGTTTGAACCCGTTACTCCTTGGTGTCCAGTGTTGAGTGAACAAGAGGAACATGTTAGGAGGCAGTTCTACGGCATAAGCGTTACCGCTGGAAGGGAGATAGCTGTCGCACTTATAATAAAAGAGCGGGTCACAACAATGGGCCTTCCAGTCTACTCCATTATAGTGCCGGACAGAATCAAGGGTATGATCATCCTCGAAGTAGAGGGATTACACGCCCTCTACCAGGCCACTCTAGGAGTAAAGCACGTTAAGAGAAGGAGGCCTGTTCTAATAAAGGAGGATGAAATAGAGCAGTTCGTAGTAGTAAGGCCTGTAACCGTAAAGCTGAAGCCCGGGGATATTGTAACCATAATTAGGGGGCCGTTGAAGGGGGTTAAGGGTAAAGTTATTAGTGTAAACGAGAAAAAGGAGGAGGTTGAGTTAAGCATATTAGAAACGGATTTCCGCATGACTACGACAGTGCCTCTGGATGATGTGAGGCCTGCGGAAGGTGAGTAGATATGAGTAGTGGAAGAGAAAAAGTGTTATCGTTCCTCGTAGAGGGAGGTAAAGCACGGCCCGGGCCTCCACTAGGACCAACCCTGTCGTCAGCCGGGCTCAACGTGGGGAAGGTCATACAGGAGATAAATGAGAAGACAAAGGCTTATGAGGGCCTTACGGTTCCAGTGAAAATCATAGTGGATCCCTCGACAAAGAAGTATAGGATAGAAGTAGGTATCCCGACAACAACGGCGTTACTGCTTCTTGCTGTGGGTGCAAAGGAGCCCAGTGGTGACCCTATGCACCAGAAAATCGGGGATTTACCGCTTGAGAAGATCGTGGAGATAGCGTTGCAGAAGAAGCCTCAGCTACTTGCAAAGACTTTGAAGGGGGCTGTCAAGACGATACTTGGCTCTGCCAGGAGCATTGGCATTACTGTGGAGGGGAAGGATGCTAAGGAGGTTAGTAGGGAGATAGATGAAGGTAAGTATGACGCCCTCCTCGCTAAGTACGAGGAGGAGTGGGAGAAGGAAGAGGATTAATATACCCCGCATCATCTAGTCCTTTTAATCACTCCCCTAAACTGTGGAGGGGAGGAGGCCGGGAGGCCGCTCTGAGGTGCTAGGACATGCCTTTAGACAGGGATAAAGCTAAGAGGAAAATAGAGCTCGCTCTGAGGCTCGGGAAGAAAAGGAACTTCCTCGAGTCGGTGGACGCTACGATAGTCCTCAAGGGTATAGATTTGAAAAGCCCGGAGGCTAGGATAAGGGAGATAGTGTACCTGCCGAACAAGCCTAACAAGGATGTGAAAATATGCGTGGTGGCAGAGGGGGACTTGGCGCTGAAGGCCAAGCAGCTGGGACTGGAGGTCTATAGCAGGCAGGACATACAGGGGATAGAGAAGAAGGAAGCTAAGAGGATAGCCCAGAAATGCGATTGGGTGCTGGTGCAGGTTCAGCTGATGGGTCTCGCTGGAAGGTTCCTGGGACCGGCTCTTGGTCCTAGGGGTAAAGTGCCTACTCCGTTGCCGCCGAACGTTAACCTGGAGGATTATATCGAGAGGTATAAGAGGGCTGTTATGGTGAGAATTAAGGGGCAGCCCCAGATAAGTGTCAGGATAGGGACGGAGGACATGGATCCTGAGAAGCTGGTTGAGAATCTCCAGGCAGTGTATAATGTTGTGGAGCAGAAGCTCGGGCCTCAGACTATATCTAAGGTAATTGTGAAGAAAACAATGGGTGTGCCTGTGGAGGTGTGAATAAGGTGAGCCAGGTGCTTTTAAAGAGAGGGAGGCCTGAGGTACCGGAGTGGAAGAAGAGGGCTGTCACCGAGCTTGCAGAGGAGATTAAAAAGTATAAGATAGTTGGAATAGGATCACTTGAGAGACTTCCCACTGCCCAGTTCCAGCAAATAAGGAAGAAGCTGAGGAAGAAAGTTCTATTCAAAGTGGTTAAAACAAGCATAGCTGTCAGAGCCCTAGAGAAGGCTGGTATAGACATGGAGAAGCTCGAGCCGTATTTGACTGGTAGTATAATGCTGGTTCTCACGAACATGAACCCGTTCGAGCTGGCTAAAACACTGGACGAGCTGAAGGTCCCTGTCCCGGCTAAGCCCGGGCAGGTCGCTGAGAACGACATAGTTGTGCCAGCCGGTGACACAGGTATAAAGCCGGGACCACAGTTAAGCACGTTCAGCAAACTGAGGATTCCATACCAGATAAAGGGAGGGAGTGTCTGGATAAGCAAGGACACGGTGGTTGCGAAGAAGGGAGACGTGATAAGCAGTGATCTCGCAGGATTCCTCCAGAAGATGGGTATACTGCCGTTCGAGGTAAGTGTCAAACTGAAGGCTGTATATGATAACGGGATAGTAATACCTGGAGACCGGTTGAAACTGGATCTCGAGGAGCTGACTGGAGAGCTGATACAGGCTGTTAGGTCGGCATTAGAGGTTGGCAGTGAAATAGTGTATCCGGCTCCAGAAGTATTAGAGCTGACTGTTGCGAAGGCGTTCAGGAGAGCGGTCGCTGTGGCTTCGGAGGCTGGTTATGTGACTCCTGAGACCGCGGAGCACGTGTTCAGGGCGGCTATCATGAGGGCCAACGCGATTATAGCGAGTCTTGGAGAGGATGTAGCTAAGGAGCTGGGCGTCGAGGCCATCGCGGCTCCTGTCGCAGCTGCAGCAGCCCCAGCAGAGGAGGAAAAGAAGGAAGAAGAAGCCAAGGAAGAAGAGGAAGAGAAAGAAGAAGAACTCTCCGAGGAAGACCTAGCAGCAGGCCTCGGAGCA
>JALUZI010000050.1 GCA_027012045.1 Desulfurococcales archaeon | reverse complement strand
GGAGAACGAGGAGCCTATAAAGATATTCTTCCCAATAATCGAGTACTCCAAATGCACACTCTGCGGTGCCTGCGCCAAGGTATGCGATACCGGGGCAATAATAATGTCCAAGGGGAAGCCTCCGATAGTTATGCCCCGCCTCTGCAGCGGGTGTAAAGCATGCATGTACGCCTGCGTGTACGACGCCATCCACCAGGGAGAAAGGGTAATAGGTTATACATACCTCAACAAGACACCTTTCCAAGACGCTGACCTTAAACTCCTAACCGGCATACTAAGATACGGAGAGGAGCATACTGCACCGGCTGTCAGGGGGGCTAAGGATAAGGCGCTCGAGCTGTCGAGGAGTAACAACATGGATCTAGTTGTCGACACTGGCGCGGGAACAGGGAACAGCATATCCATAGGCATACAGGGGAGCAGGCTCGTCATAGCTGTAACTGAGCCTACGCCTCTCGGCATGCATGACCTGGAGTCGATCCTTAAGATCACCAGCGGCCTCGGGTATAGGACCTGGGTTGTGATAAACAGGCATGGTATAGGGGACGATGGACCCGTCAAACAAGTCTCAAGGGAATACGGGGTTGAGGTTGTGCATGAAATACCGTTCCACAGGGATGCGGTGGAAGCCTATACCCGGGGAGTCCCGGTACCCCTCTACAAGCCGGGTTCACCGGTAGCCAGGAGCATAGAGGAGCTCGCTGGCATGGTTGCATCAGAGCTCTAGGGAGGTGGTGGTATGATGGTTCTAGATGAGAGGGTTGAACTTGTAGTTGCGAGTGGGAAGGGAGGAGTAGGCAAGTCAACGCTCACCTCGAGCATAGCGATAGCCGCGAGCGAGGCAGGGTACCGTCAAGTGGTTGTAGACGCTGACGCCGAGGCCCCTAACCTCCACCTAGTCCTCGGAGTAGATGAGTGGGATAGTGTGGAGGACTACTATGAGGGGAGGACTGCCTATATACTCGAGGACAAGTGCACCAACTGCGGCGTATGCTACGAGGTATGCCCCCTCGGAGCAGTAGAGGTGGTCAACGGGAAGCACGTTATCAACCAGTACATATGTGAAGGCTGTATAACCTGCAGTATAAACTGCCCCGAGAACGCTATAAGGTACAAGTTCAACGTGAAAGCAGGGGAGATCAGGGTCAAAAACAGGACTAGCTACGGGTTCCCACTGGTTTCCGGCGAGATAGTCCCCGGGAGGCCCAACAGTGGGAAGCTGGTCACGGACGTGAAGAACAGGGCCTACAAGATCATAGGGGAGAAAGGCCTAGTGCTAGTCGACGCCGCCGCGGGAATAGGTTGCCAGGTCATCTCGAGCCTTACAGGTGCACACCTATCAGTACTCGTCACAGAGCCCACGCCCGCCGGGTTCAGTGATTTGAAGAGGATACACAAGCTAACCAAGCACTTCATGATAGCACCGATGATAGTCGTCAACAAATACGATACAAACCCAGGGTTCCTCAGCGTCATAGAGGAATACGCTAAGAAGGAGAACATCCCCATAATAGGGAAAATACCGTACGACCCCAACGTCCCTAAGAGCATGGCTTTGAACAAGCCTGTAATAACCGAGTACCCAGACTCTCCCGCCTCGAAAGCCCTCAAAGAGATATCCCGGAGGATAGTAGAGGAGATACTGCCCAGGTGGAGGGAGTTCAGGATGAAGTACAGGCCCAAGAGGCCCGAGCCCTATATACCAGTGATAGTGAAACCCGGCCAGTAATTACACCATCTTTATAACCCGAGCGGGCAACCATATTATAATTGAAACCCGTAACGCCATAGTCATCCTAACCGTGTGGTGGTCGCCATGACACTAGATTTGAACAAGATCCTCCAAATGGTAGAGGAAGAAAAGAAGTACGCGGAGGAACTCGAGAAGCTCTCAGAGAGCTTCAAACACCCAATGCTCCAAGGCTTAATCAAAGGAATATCCCTAGACAGCAGGAAACACAGTATACTCTACGCCGCCATGGCCAGCCTGCTAAAAGAGACACAGCCAGGCCTAACCGAGGAGGAACTCGAGATCATCAGAAAGGGAATAGAGAAGCACATAGAGATGGAGGCCGAGATGGTCAGGCTAACAGGCCAATGGGCAGAGGAGACAGATGACCCCAGGCTGAAACTGCTGTTGAAAGCGATACACGAGGACGAGATAAAACACCATAAAATACTGGTGGACATCAAGGACAAACTGGCCAAGGAAGAAACTATAACAGAAGAAGACATCTGGGACGCCGTGTGGAAGGACAGCCCATGGCACGGCAGCCCCGGAGGATGAATAACCCTCCATGAATTTTTAACCACACACCGACACCTAGAACACCCGAGAACAGAGGTGGATTAGCCATGGTCAAAATAGCGTTCCCCACGGAGAAAGGAGGCTTGGACGACGTTGTATACGAGCGCCTCGGGAGAACCCCCACGTTCACGATAGTGGAGGTCGACGAGAAGACTGGTGAAATCAAAGACGTGAGAGTGGTAGAGAACCCTGGCTATAAAGCTGGAAGCGGAGCTGGAGTAAAAGCCGCTGAAATCATGGGTGATAACAAGGTAGACGTCTACGCTGGTCCCAACCCAGGACCCAACGCCTATGCCGCTCTACAGTACCTTGGGGTTAAGGTTGTACCGGGATTCATAGGTATGAAGGTTAGGGATGCGGTTAAAGAGGTTTTGAAACAGCTCTAACCACTAACCCTGTTTCTATACGAGATCATGTCCAAAGCTATGCTCGCAAGGTTCTCGACAGGCTTCGCGGGAGGCTCACCCTCGAGCTCCATGTAGGCCCTGTAAAGGTTGCCCACTATTCTCTCCCTGTCAACCCACTCGGAGTATTTTCCCAGATCAGCATCCAACGCGGCCTCCAACGGCTTGACACCCTTCTTATGAGCCTCAATAGCTATCTCATAGACAAGCTTGAGGTATCCCAGCATTTCCTCTACTCCACTCTTACCTGTCACAGGCCCGTGCCCCGGCACGTAGTGCTCTACATCCATCTCTAGCAGACTCTTCTCCACAACATCAATCCAACCCTTTAGGTATCCGTCGAGGGCGAACGGGGTAACCTTGTAGAACACTAGGTCTCCAGTGTAGACTATGCCCTCTCCTTCCACGACTACCATGGTGTCACCTGGCGTGTGGGCCGGGCCCATATATACAAGGCTTAGCTTGACTCCGTTCGGCAGGTTCAGCTTACCGACTCCCCCCTCGTACACAATGTTCGGGGGCGTATACCTGCTACCGGTGAAGTCCAGTTCTGGGAAGAACGCCTTGAACATAGAGGGCTCCAGGTCCTTTGACATTTCGATTAGGCGCGCAGTGACCATGTGGGAGACAACAACGGCTCCGTGGACGGCATGGTTAGCCCATACATGGTCGCCGTGGTGGTGGGTGTTAATAATAATCCTGGGCTCCGGGAGGCCCTTCTCCTCGATAAGCCTGAGAATATTCTTCATCCTAGGCTCATTGTACTGGGTGTCGACTAGGACAGTGTAATCACCCGCATCTATAATCCCGGTATTGCTCTTGAACCATCCACCCTCAGGGTCTATATATGCGTAGAACCCGTCTTTGACTTGGATAAACCCGCTGGGCCAACAGGGCAATTCCACGTTCACCCCAGGTACTTCTTCATGAAACTGATTTCCTCTTCAACTATCTTTGACAACAGGGGTTCTTCGTATATATCGAAGTGGCCTGCATCAACCTCTAAGAGCTTCTTCTCAACCCTAATCTGCGAAGCTACTTCCCTCACGAATTCAGGTGGAGTAGTCTTATCTCTGAGCGCCGCCAGGATGAATATAGGTCTCGACACTAGTCCCGCGTAAAGCCCGGGTGAGTATAAAAGAATTTTTTCTAAACTGTCAATTGTAATATAGTTCTTGAACCTAGGGTATTCCGATGCCTTCCTCGTATAG
>JALUZI010000049.1 GCA_027012045.1 Desulfurococcales archaeon | reverse complement strand
CCTCTGCTTTGAGCCTGTCTATGAGGAGGGGGGCTATTCTCCCAGCCAGCTCGGGGTTACGGGTTATTATAAACTCGAGCTGGTCCCCTGTAAGTGTCTCAGGGTTCTCAGCTAGTTTGGCCGCGATGGCTTTCTCGAAGAGGTGTATGTTCCGGTTTATCCTATTGTAGACTGGGCCGGGCTTGGGCTTGCTCACCATTTGCTCCGCTATGTTCTCGGCTATCTCGGAGACTATAGACCTGACAACCTCCCTGGGGATTCCCGCTGCACTGTATCCTTTCTCGGATATCAGCCTGTCTGTAACCTCTTCTATAAGAGGAGTGATGTCGTGTTTCTTCCTTGTCTTTTTCTTCTTGACCGTCCCTCTACACCCTATTGTGTTGTTTGTGCTAGTTCAGTCTTCTCGGGGTTTTCCTCTTATTGTAGAAGCCTGCTATTATGTAGCTCAGGACTATGAGTAGCTCTGTTCTCTTCCTCCTGTAGTAATAGCGGAGCCTTCTCTCGAAGTCTTCCGGCTTGATTTTCTTGTAGCCGAACCAGCTTCTTTTGAGCCTCCTGTAAATGTAGTCTAGTAGTTTCCCATAGGTCTTCTCGTCAGGGTACTGGTAGCCGTTTTTGAATATGAGCATGTCTATGTCTCTCCATAGGAGGTCTTCAATGCTCTGCGTGTATACCAGCACGTCCCTCCTTGCTTTGCCGGGCATTTCTTGTTCACCTAATAAACCTGTGGCAACCGCTTTGTTGCCTAGTGATATTCTTTTGGTGGGATGAGGGTTTTATGGGTTTGACCTTGCATTTGATCAGTATTCCTTTTTCAATTACAATTAACGTTTTGTTCTAGAAGTGATCAATGGTATTACCGCCTCATATTCCAGTTATTAAAACAGGGGAAACCTCGGGGGCGGGATGAATTAATCTAGCCCCTAGATAATAATGTATAAGCTTAGCGCAGTGTAGGAGCGTGTAGTTCCATCCGACACTTAACCAGGAGTTGAACCCGTTATGGCGGTTACCGTAGTAAAGAGAAGCGGAGCAGAAGAAAAGTTCTACTACAGGAAACTCTACAGGAGCATCGAGAAGGCAGTTACGGCAGGAGGAATGAGCAAGGAGGACGCCCTCGAAATATACAATGAGGTCATGAGCCAGCTAGCTGGAGAAGAGAAAGTAGACTCCAAAAAGATTAGCGACCTAGTCGAGAAGACGATGATAGAGAAGATCCTGGAGAACCCCCGGTGGGAGGAGCCCGCCAAGAGGTATGCTCTAGCTAGGATATACAACGACGTCTACGGCAAGGGCAACTGGGACGGTTTCAACGATGTAGACCTGTCATTCACGTTCAACGCGATAAAAGTCCTTGAAGCAAGATACCTCCTCAAAGACCCGGAGACCCAGAGGTACAGGGAAACCCCGAGCATGCTCCATAAGAGAGTAGCCCGTTTCCTAGCTAGAGTAGAGGAGAAATATGGTAAAACAAAAGAGGAAATAGAGAAGATAGAAAAGGAGTTCCTCAGGCTACTAAACACCCACAGGTTCAAGCCCAACACTCCAACCCTGATGAACGCAGACACGGAGCTCGGCATACTTTCAGCCTGCTTCGTTGTACCCGTGAGGGACTCCATAACAACCCCAAGGGGCGACGGTATCTACGACGCCCTCAGGGCCCAGGCAGTCATATTCCAGCAGGGGGGAGGAACAGGCTTCGACTTCTCAGAGCTACGCCCCAAGAACGATACAGTTTCCTCAACAGCGGGAGTGTCAAGCGGGCCTATAAGCTTCATGAGGCTCTTCGACCTAAACACTGAGGTAATAAAGCAGGGTGGGAAGCGTAGAGGGGCGAACATGGGTGTCATGCACGCCTGGCACCCTGACATACTCGACTTCATACGTGCCAAGACGGGAGAGCTGAAAGACGCTAACCTCCAGAACTTCAACATAAGCGTAGGAGTATATGACTCCTTCATGGAGGCCGTGGAGAAGGGTGAGAAGTGGCCTCTGATCAACCCTAGGAAAACTGATCTACTAGGACTAAAGGACAGCAGGTACTATGCCATCGTCAAGGCCAGGCACAGCCTCGAGGAGGAGTGGGTCAAGGATGTCATCGCCAGGGAACTCGAGGAGAAAGGCTCTGTTCCATACGAGGATTCGCTGTTGATAACGATGGAGGAAGCCCTCTCTATAGCAGAGGAGAAGGGGGCTATAGTTGACTGGGTAGACCCCGCTAGGATCTTCGAGCTTATATACAAGTCCGCGTGGGAGGGAGGAGACCCCGGCCTCCTATTCATAGACGAGATAAACCGGAGGCACCCGACATGGTATCTAGGCAAGATAAACGCGACCAACCCATGCGGCGAGGAGCCCCTAATGGAATGGGAGAACTGTAACCTTGGAAGCATAAACCTGGAGAAATACGTCTACGAGGACGAGAGGGGAGTGCCCCACGTAAACTGGAAAGAGCTTGCGGAGGACGTTAAGGTAGCGGTCAGGTTTCTAGACAATGTAATAGACGCGAACCGCCACCCGCTACCCCAGATAACAGAGGCGAACCTCCGGACTAGAAAGGTAGGCCTCGGCGTAATGGGATGGGCGAGGATGCTTATAAGACTCAGAATACCCTACGACAGCCCTGACGCTGTAAAACTAGCCTGGGCGGTGAGCGAGTGGATAGCATTCTACGCGTACCTCGAGAGCATGCTCCTAGCAAGGGAGAAAGGCACGTTCCCAGCTTGGAACCCCGAGCTATACAGGTATGTGTGGAGAACAAGGAAGCACGGCAAGCCGGAGGACCTCCTGGAAATAGCTGGAGTCCCCGTAAAGGGAGACGGAACCGCTGAGAGGCTATTAGAGGAGAGAGGGGAAGTAGACTGGGACTGGCTTGAGGAGCAGATAAAGAAACACGGGCTAAGGAACGCTGCCCTACTAAGCATAGCACCCACTGGAACCATCAGCATCCTGTCAGGAGCCAGCAGTAGCATAGAACCACTATTCGCCCTCGCATTCATGAGGTTCGTGAGTGTTGGACAGTTCATAGAGGTTGACAGCCTGTTCCTCAGGGACCTCGCTAAATACGAGCTAGATAACCCCGACCTTATACTGGAGATAGCCCAGACGGGAAGCATAGCAGGCAACAAGTACCTACCAAGAACTCTCAGGAGAGTGTATAGGGTTGCACACGACATCGACCCTGAGTGGCACCTACTCCACCAGGCAGCGTGGCAAGCCTGGGTTGACGCGGGTGTGAGTAAAACTGTCAACCTCAGACACGACGAGCCTCCGGAAACCGTTAGAAGGGTGTACATGCTTGCATGGAAGCTGGGTGCGAAAGGCATAACGGTCTACAGAGATAAGAGTAAGAGCAGCCAGGTCATAGAGTTCGGGGTTAAGAAGGAGAAACAAGCAGAGAAGGCCAAGGAGGAACACCGGGAGGCTGAGCCCCATGAGAGTGAGCCTAAGCCGGCTCTAGTGATAGAGGCTGACAGGGAAGAAGAGAGGAGGGAGGAGGTGAAAATGGAAGCCGTGGAGCCCCCGGCTGTAAGCTCGAGTGAAACAAGGGAGTCTGCTGGAAGGGCGAAGGTTAGGCTTGGCAAGGGAAAGGTTTCAAAGATAATTGAGGTGGTAACTGCGAGCGAGGACTATGCAGGCGGATGCCTGACCTGTGACGCTTGATTTTTATCCACGTATTATCCTCCTGGTCAAATCTTCATTCCTCCACACAGCGTTAAACACATGTTAAACGTTTTTATCCATCCGACACGACTGTTTATACATCCCGCGTTCCAGAGGTGGGTAGAGGTGTACCCTATTAAGTTCGAGTTATCGGAGGATGAGAAGAACGATACCATCGAGACTCTAAGCGAGATGGTTGACCCTGTCGAGATACATGTATTCGTCTCGGAGAACTGCCCCACATGCAGTGAGACGCTTAAAC
>JALUZI010000048.1 GCA_027012045.1 Desulfurococcales archaeon | reverse complement strand
GCTCACCTGTATTCCCGAATGTCCTGATAGACGATAAATCGTATTCTCCCAGTTTACCCGAAACCTCTTTCTTCAGGAGCCTCGCTACGGTGGCTGCGAAGCCGAACTGTGTTATTTTGAAACGGTCGATAAGGTCTAGCAGGCGCGTATTCTCAGGGTAGTTTATAGCGCCCTCCAGGATGACATGCGTCCCACCCAAGGCGTTCACGCCTATTATCTGCCATGGCCCCATCATCCACCCGATATCAGTTACCCAGAGGAACTTGTCGCCCGGCTTCAGATCCATGTTGAAGTAAACGTCCTTGGCAGGCATCACCAGTGCTCCGTGCTGCCTGATCTGTATCCCTTTAGGCCTCCCAGTCGTCCCGCTTGTGTACATGAGTAGAGCTATATCCTCGCCTGACACCTCGACAGGCTCAGACAGCGGCCTCGCACCGCTCTCAAGCTTATCCAGCCAGTACTCACCCTCTACAAGCTCCCGGTTCAACCCCAGTCTCCTAGAGTAAATCACTGCGCTGGGCTTGTGCCTCGACTCGCCAAGAGCTTTCCTTAGACTATCCATTAACACAATCCTCCGGCCCCTCCTGTAGTACCCGTCGACCGAGACGATCGCCTTAGCCCTACTGGCATCAATCCTCTCAGCCACGCTGGAAGGGGCGAACCCGGAGAATACCGGTGCAACGGCAGCCCCCACTTTAAGGGCAGCGTAGAAAGCCACGACCATGTCCGGGATCATTGTTGTGTAAAGTAAAACATTGTCTCCCTTCCCTACTCCTAGCTCGACAAGCCTGTTGGCAAGCCTGTCAACCCTGTCCTTAAGCCTGGAATAAGAGTACTCCTCTACAGACCCATCCTCACCCTGCCAAATAAACGCTACTCTGCCGCCGGCACCATTCTTCACATGCCTGTCCACACAGTTATACGTAACGTTCAGTGTTGCACCTAGATACCACCTGGTCCACATAGGACCCCCGCTGGCATCCATGGTTCCACGGGGCTCCCTGAACCATTCGACTTCAAGCCACTCAGGTAGGCTACCCCAGAACCATTCTAGCTCCCGTGTCGACTTGGAGACGAACTCCCTGTAACTCTTCAAGCCGAGTTTATCCATGAACAGTGTCACATTAGCCGAGTCAACCAGATCCCTCGGAGGATACCACAAACCATCATGCTCGGTCAAGGAGGAATACACCTTTCACTGAGACTTGGATGACAAGTAGTATACTATGCTGTAATTATTGTAATTAGAGATAAATAAAATCCACCTCGCCCTAATGTAGTATTTAGATGCTAGGAAGTTCATTAATGCGTGGTGGTCGGATATACAGAGACTGGCATGGGACATAGGAGTAATCATCCTCTTCGGAGTTATAGGAGGAGTAATAGGATACCTGACTAATGTCCTCGCCATAAAAATGCTCTTCTACCCAGTGGAGAAGAAATGCATAATACCGGGAATATGCATTCAAGGCGTCATACCCGGGAAAAAGAAGGAGCTAGCGAAGAGGCTAGGAGAAGTATTCTCTACCTACGCAGCGACAACCAACGTAGTTGACAGATACTGGGTTAAGATAGAAGAATCACTCAAACAGACGATACAAAAACTAATCACAGAGAAAATAAAGGGAATCCCAGTCAAAATCCCGGTTATCCAAGACGCGATTCCCGCTCTAGCTGCATCGATAGCCGAAGCCCTCTCCCCTCATCTCAGGAGACTAGGCCAGGAGGCATCCCGATCCATCGATTTCGCCGAGATAATAGAAGAGGAGTTCCAGAACCTGGACATAGAGGACCTTGAAGACATTTTCCATAGGATTGCAGGGAAGGAACTGAGGTTCGTTGAAGCGATGGGCTTCATACTAGGCTTCATAGTAGGAATAATTGAAGGTGTAGTAGCAGTCTTGATCTCGATCTAGCCTTCTGAACTGGAAAACTTGCTATCCGGGGTTTGGTGGGCCCGGGGGGATTCGAACCCCCGACCCCCCGGTTATCAGCCGGGTGCTCCACCTGGCTGAGCTACGGGCCCTCCGGGGGCGTCCAGGGATTTGTTTGGGTAGGACAGTGTGATAAATAAGGGTTACCTGCTCCTCCTGTCGGTTTTGAGCCTCTCCTCCTCCTGGATCTGCCTGTTAACTAGGATTACAGTGTTCTTATCCTCCAAGGGGAGCTTCTGCTTTAGGGAGGGGTTGATCTCTATAGCACCCTTCTTCTCGAGCTTCCTGATAACCTTGACGGTCGAGTACGCTGCCAGGGGTTTGCTCAGGTCTGACTCGCTATAGGTTTTGACTAGCTCTTTAACCAGGCTGTACAGTGCTTCGAGGTCCTCAAGGGTGTCGATCACCATAGTGTCCCCTGACTCCATTATTAGCTTGGATAGCCTGTCATAAGTCTCCTTGTCCATTATAACGAGAAGCCCGTCCTTAGAGTCCTTCGATTCCCTTACAGCTTTTATCCCCCTAACCATTTTCCCGTTCGGCTTCAGGTGGCTTCTCTCGAAGTTCTCTTCCTCTTGCTCCAGCACTGACTCTGATATGTACTCGTCGAACAGGTCGTCGTTCTCCGTGTAGATCACTGAGCCTCGGGGAGACACTACTAGTAACGCCACGTAAGGCGGCTTACCCGATATTTGTGCGGCTAGGGATTTGATGCTTTGGATCACCCCGTAGCTCTCCCCGGTGTTGCTCATATCCCAAGATACCAGCTCCTCGTCCTCATCGATCATGTAGTACTCCGGGCCGCTGTAACCGCCTGTCTCCCCCGATTTCCTAACCTTCAATGCTAACGAGAGGATAAGGTATACTACAGCCGACACTCCGTAAACGAGGACCTGGGTATAATAGAGTAGCACGGCTAGCCCGATGGAGGAGAGCAGGGCTATGAGCGGGTGCTGGGGAGGCACAATAATACCCTTCAAAAGCACGATGAAAGCGAGAACTCCCGATGCTATCGAGACAACGAGCTGGAACCGTTTGATCCCCACCTTAGGGATTAACTCTTTCACACCTCCCCTGCATGTTAACTGGTTGCACCTAGACCTTTTATATAAACAATAACCCATACCCTTAATCCAGAGGCACTTCCAGCACGCTGCCCGTGCGAGCCCCAACGTACTTCCCTGGGAATACCCTCTTTACATAATCCTTGGCCTGCTCGCCGCTGCAGTGGATAGGTGAGATGTACTCCGCTAAACCGGCAAGCCTATCCAGCTCGCTCCGCGAGGGTTTATGGAACCCTCCTATAACCAGGTGAAGCCTTCCCCCAACGATCTCTGAGGCGAGAGATGCTATCCTGTCAACCCCAGGATGGCTACAGCCGACAAGTAGTATAGGCTTCCCCCTATCGGTGTTAATTACGAGCCCGTGCTCCAGTAGTCCAATAGCAGGCAAAGGCCTAGTCAAAGCCAAGCCTTCCCCGATGACTCCACCGGTATCATTCACCTTTACACGCGAAACACCTTGCTCCCTAGCCACTTCGGCAGCGTCTGGTGTAGTGTACACTGTGATCCCAGGGTTGGCCTTGGCAATGTAGCTTAATCCTCCAGCGTGATCCATATGCCTATGGCTTAGAACGCCAAGCTCTACCTTAGCAGGGTCTAAGCCTAGCCGAGGCATGTTATACTCCAGCACCTCTGGCTTCGTGTCAAAGTCAAACAGCAGCCTCCTCCCATCTTGGAGGCTGACATGTATGCTTAGCCCCCAATCGTTAGCCAGCCCCTGTCCAGGCTCATTATCGTTTACAATCGTTAGGACGGTTTCACTCATCACTATGCCACCGTTACTACATTATGTCTAACGGGGCTACTTTAGTCTAACCAGCTCAATACTATCATCCCATAGAACTAGTGCACCCGCACCCCGGTGGTGGTAGTCACTGGTGAACACTGTGAAAACCGGATAGCTAAGCTGGTCTGCCGGGAGAACGTTATTCCTAGCCTTCTCCTCCAACTCTACGCCCTCAAAATAAGAGCCGTTCCCCAGCCAAAGCGCGTAAGCGTCCTTCACCTCGTGAGCCCTTATAATTCCCTTGAGCCTGGATTTAACCAGGAACTCGCGCCAGGCTCTCCTACCATATAG
>JALUZI010000047.1 GCA_027012045.1 Desulfurococcales archaeon | reverse complement strand
TGGCACCCGCTGATAGACTGGGTACCTCCAAGATCGGAAACCATGAAAAAGCCAGGTGACAACGACTTCTACATAATCTATGGTAAATCCCCGACAATGACGCACACCAGCACAGCTGACAACCCTATACTGGAGAGGATTACACGAGAGAACTATAGGAGGATATGGATCCATCCGAGCAGGGCAGCGGCAATTGGTGTAACAGAAGGAGACTTCGTGGAGGTATGCAGTGTTCTAGGAAAATGCTATAAGATGAGAGTACACGTGACAGAGAGGGTGAGGCCTGACACCGCGTTTGTGGTCAATGCTTATGGACATGAGAGCCCGAGGCTTAGATTCGCACCCGGCCAAGATGAGACAATACCGTATAACAAGATCGTGCCGCCGGAGATAGATCCTGTAACTGGGAGCGCGATTCTGGGTGATACACTCGTATCCATTAAGAAGGCGTGAGGAGGTGAGATGAGATGACTCGTTACGCGATGGTTATAGACATAGACAGGTGTATGGGATGCGGTGCATGTGAAGCCGCTTGTATAGCCGAGAACCTGAATAGTGACGCTAGGGAACTAGAGTTCCAGCCGAAGCCGAGCTTTCTAGCTGGACTGCTCGGCCTGCACTCGGAGAAGCCGCCGGCAGAGTATATCGTTGAGAAGGCCGCCGAGGAGAGTGAGGGCCTCCTCGACAAGGACCCCAAGAAGGCTAAGGAGAAAGCACGCGAGCTACTGGACAAGCTGTGGCTTAGAACCGAGATCTACGAGATAGAGGGCGGCAAGTTCCCTGAAGCGGGCATGATGCTCTATCACAGGATATGCCAGCACTGTGACAACGCGCCATGTGTAACGGTATGCCCGACAGAGGCTAGCTTCCAGACCAAAGAAGGAGTAGTACTAGTTGACCCGAACAAGTGTATACTATGTGGCAGCTGTGTAACAGCATGCCCGTACGCGGCCAGGCAGGTTAATCTAATGAATAAGACTATTGACAAGTGTACATTCTGTTACCACCGTGTAGAGAAAGGACTGCTACCAGCGTGTGTCGAGACCTGCCCCGCACATGTCAGGATATTCGGCGACTTAGACGACCCGAACAGTGAGGTGTACCAGATAGTGCAGAGGAACAACGCTGTACCTGGAACCCCGCATGGACCAGTAAGGCACACAGCGGCCAGAGTTTACTATGTGACGTCAGGCCACTACAAGCCTAACATCGAGGAAATCCACAAGGAGAAGCTGAAGGAGACAAAGGCCTGGGGAGACTAAGCCAGGCCTGTAAAACCTCTCCAGTCTTTTTGAGTCAACCACAATCTTCCTTTTACGGATATGGTAACAAAACTACTTTTAACCACATGACCGTTTTAATATCGGTGTTGAGCTTTGGAGGAAATCCACAAAACGTACTCGAAGGCGTATAGGCTGGTAAGCATGCTCTTACTACCACCGTCGACGAGCAGACCCATTCTAGAGTCTCACAAAGACGACGTTCTCACATATTTAGCAAAACTCGGCTCAAACGTCGAAAACTGGCATCCCAGAATAACAGAAGCAGTAAGCCATGCCAGAATTCTCGCAGGAGAAGTCCTAGAGTGCTTATCAAGCGATGAGTGCTGGGAGAAGTTCGCTGAGGACTACTCTTCGATAACAGTCACTGGCTATAAACACGTTAAGTGCCCTCCCTTCGAGAGTGTGTACGTGGTTAAGGGTGGCTATAAGATGATTGAGGTTCCAGCAGTAGCCGATAGTCTCGAGAGATACTATAAGCTACTTGGCTTGGAGCCTGACAAGGAGAAGGCGTTCGGCTCGGATCACATTAGCATAGAGATAGAATACCTTGCAGCTCTCCATGACGCGGAGGCGCTTGCATTGTCGGGGGAGTTGCCTAATGTTAATCCTGCAGATGTGAGTGAGCTTAGATCCGCTTTCCTAGAAGACCACTTAATGAAATGGGCACCTCTATTCGCGGATTGTGTTGAAAAGAATACTAGAAATAAAATAGTAAAAGACAATATTCGCTCCCTCGAAGAGCTACTGTTCACTGAGAGATACCTGTAACCCTTACAGTGTTACTAGGGTTGCAAAGCTTTTTCTCTTTCAAACACTTCAATAAAAGTTCTGGAGGAACATAGTTGGCTGACCCTAAAGTCCGCTTCGACATTGAAATAATAGTGAATGGAGAAGTGGTACTAGACTCTGATACAGCACGTCTTCTCAGGGAAATAAAGAGGCTCGGGTCTCTGTTAAAGGCCTCCCAGTCCCTCGGCCTTCCCTACTCGAAGGCTTGGGACATGATAAACCATGCAGAGAAAAGTCTGGGAAGTAAACTTGTTGAAACATGGAGAGGTGGGGGAGGCAAGGGGGGCACCAGGTTAACAAGGGAAGCTGAAAAACTTCTAGATGCATATATATCGGCCGAGTCACGGCTAGCTGGTTGTATCGGCCCCATGTTCCCCAGGTTCCAGCCTACTAGGGAGCCCTCAGTCATAATAGCTTACAGCCACGACCATATTCTAGAACTCGCAACTGGATTGCTCTCAAACGATTACAGCGTTGAAGCCATATGCAGCGGATCGCTCAGGTCTCTAGCTATGCTCTCCCTAGGAGAGGCTGATATAGCCTGTGCCCACCTGTATGAGCCGGAGTCGAATAGTTTCAACATAGGTTATCTCCAGAAATACTATATTGAAGACCCTGTCCTACTCGGCGGATTTAAGAGAGAAGTAGTACTTGCTTTTAGGAGCGATTTAACTGTTTCATCGGTTGAGGAAGCAGTAGAACTTCTGAGGAGAGGCAGGTTGAGACTGGTTAACAGGAACCCGGGGAGCGGCACTAGGTTATTCCTTGATTACCTGCTAAGGAAGCATGGCGTTAAGCCAAGACAGGTTAAGGGGTATAACAATGCGAAATACACACACGAAGATGTTGTAAAGGAAATAGCTCTGGGGAGATCTGATATTGGATTAACGATAAGATACTACAGCGAGCTCTATGGGCTGAACAGTATCCCTATAACATGGGAGCGCTATGAATGCTTCACCACCAAAAACAAGACAGGCAAAAAGGGCGTGAAGGCTTTCGAGGAAGTTCTGAATTCCACTAGTATAAAGAGTTTGATAGAGAAACTGCCTGGATACCGTTTATTCTGACTTGTTAATAGGCTTCCCGAACAACTGTTTCTCAATAACCGTCTTAAGCTTGCACTCCTGGCATAGCCATAACTGCTCGATCACCCAGTCATCCGCGCCTGTTTCCCTCAGCTTTTTCTCGAGAGCCAGGAGGTGCTTCTTAGACCCTATTGGTTTTCCGCACCGCCTGCACCTCGCTATTTCATCCTCGGCTAAAACATGCTTCTCCTCTTCAAACACCTTTTTATCGAACTCGTAGTCTAGTACTAGAGCGTCGTGGGGGCATACTTTCTCGCATATTCCGCATGCCGTACAGCGGTCCATATGGAATATTAGCTCTGTCTTATCCCCTTCATTCACACGCTCGAGCGCTCTGAACGGGCATAGGTTTGAGCAAGCATCGCATACGAGGCATTTCTCATCGTCTACCTTGACCAGGCCGACTACAGCATCGTTAAACTTAACCTTCTCTACTCCGAGGGCACTCAGGATCTTATAGGCGTCTGTCTTCTCTTTTATAATCGAGTAATCCTCGTCCAGGGGATTAACCGAGGGAGGCTTGCTTAGTGCCTCCTTGAGCTCTTCTATGCTGGAGACTATCTTAGGGTTAACACCGAGGGGCTCTAGGTTTTTCAGTCTTTCCTCGAATAATTCTCTTCCACCGCAAGACTTGGTTTGGCTTTCGTCGCAGTAAACTATTGTTGAGAAGCCCTTTGAAGCTGCTGCTAGTATATGGTAGTCGGACAGCCAGCCTGGACATTCGATGTTAACGAATAGGGCTGGGTTCTCAGAGGCTATTTTCGCTTTAGACAGTTCTTTAAGCGTGGTGTTACATGCTCCGACCAGGTACCCGGGTTTTTTGAGGTGTCTCCTCATTATGGAGAGGAGGTACGTTAATGCCTCGATATTCCATTGCGGCATCAGTAAAAGGCCGAAGGGGCATGAGCCTGTGCACAGACCGCATCCAGTGCACTTGTCTAAATCCACTTCAGGTGGCTTTCCTTTTAGGGCGTCGAAT
>JALUZI010000046.1 GCA_027012045.1 Desulfurococcales archaeon | reverse complement strand
GCATTATACATAACTTTAAAGGAAAAATTTTTTGATTTAGGCATTTAACTACTATTACTAAGATTTTTGATATAACAAGGTTCAGCTTTAACCATTCTTAACATTAAATTGTCAAAAATACCTTCTTTCATATGACTACGGTTAAAACGATAACAATATTCATTTAGATAATCCTGTAAATCTCTTACATGGTGATGAACTCCTCTGAGCCAAGCTTTTAAATTCATAATTACTCTGTGCAATTCTTTGAAGTTTCCGCCTTTTTTTCCTGAAGGAATTTGCTCAAGGTTTATAAAATGCTTTTTCAAAGGTTTATATCCTACCCATTTGTCAGTTATTACATGCGCTAATGGTGAAATATGATCTTTCATAAAATCACCTAAGGAAGATGAACTTGCATTAGGGATTTCTCGTGCATAAAGTCTTGAAACACCCTTAATTTTCTTTTCAATTCCTATAACAACTAACTTTTTATTAACATTTTTTCTACCTCTGACACCTTCTTCTTGTCCACCAAAAACTGTTTCATCTATCTCAGCATTTTCTTCTATTGGATAGTCACCTGAACTTTTCATAGCTTTCATAACCTTACGTTTGAATGCCCAACAAGTCTTCTGTCTTAAATCAAGCTTTCGACTTAATTCAGTTGAAGTAATACCCTTTTTGTTTGTGCTTACAAAATAAACAATATAGAAGGCTTTTAGTAAATCGAACTTAACCTTGTGAAATAAAGTGTTGGCTGTAGGCGATTCTACATAATGGCATGAATTACATTGTCTAGAAAAAGGGATATGACCTTCACAACTTTTGGTATAACCGCATTTCTTACAAACATACCCATCTTTCCATTTTAATTCTGCTAAATACTTTTTGCAGTCATCATTACTTGAAAATTTTTCTTGAAATTCAAATAATGAGAGGCTTTTAAACTTTTGTTCCATAATTTAATCTTAATAAACCCCTAATTTACTGCTTTTTTTTGTAATATTAAAGTGCCTAAGTCAATAAAACAATTAAGCAAAGT
>JALUZI010000045.1 GCA_027012045.1 Desulfurococcales archaeon | reverse complement strand
TCCTGGAGGTGACATGGTGAATGCACTATTGATTGCACTGATGCTGGTTATTCCGAGGCAGGAGGTGATCGATTCCGCCTTTTCCAATGCAAATGTTGAATGGGTTTGCGATTCAATAAATGCAGCACCGGTTCCATACTGCCCCGATTGGCATTCCGATTACCAGGTTGGGCACACCTATCATGGAGTTGCCTATGAGTTTGGAGGCTGGGATGACCCCACGAGATTTCTCGCGAAGCTCGCACAGGGACAGAGGGCGGGCTCACATTCTGACAATGATTGCATATCCTATGGCGGTGACCCCTCATGGGCAACGGGACAGGATTGCTCAGGCTTAATAACCATAGTGTGGCAATTACCTCACAAGTACAGTACTGCCATGCTCCCGGACATCACACATCCTATTTCTTACGATTCTCTAAAAATGGGAGATGCCATCAATAGGCCGCACCATCACGTGGTTTTATTCTATCAATGGGCTGATTCTTCGCACACAAGACTCTATATTTTCCAGGCCACTGATAGGCGTCCTAACCCGTCTACTACAGGTCTTGACCTTAGATACACCTCATATTACAGGTATAACTACACCCCTATAAGATACCCTCTTCTTGTGGATTCGCTGCCCCAGGATACATTGCCAAATGATACGCTACCTCATGATACAATACCCCAGACACTTCACACTGCACAGGGCGTTTTTAGAAGGACGATCAGTTTTATCAAGCCTGCCGGTATAACGGACTATTACTTGAAGATTGTATCAACCAACGGAGCACTGGCCTACAAGGAGCACTATGGTGCACCATCACGTGAGATTATTGAGAGGGTGAGCCCGGACATCCCCACAGGTGTGTACATGATGGTTATTGAGAGCAAGAAGGGGATAGTTGAACGGAAGAAATTTATATTTTTGAGATAAAAAATGGGGGGCGCGGCGGGATTCGAACCCGCGGCCACCTGATCCACAGTCAGGTGCTCTATCCAGCTGAGCTACGCGCCCCGTGAGGTGGAGTAATTATAATAA
>JALUZI010000044.1 GCA_027012045.1 Desulfurococcales archaeon | reverse complement strand
GACCTGATATACAATACTGCATAAACCATTCAGAAAGTAAAATCTTTATCATAGAAGATGAACTTTACCCACAGGTTAAAGAGGTAATTGATAACCTGCCAACAATTGAAAAGTTTATATGGTCAAATCAGGGTAAGGGAGAGAATAAACCTGATGATAGATTTATTGATTTTGATGAATGGTATAAAAATTTTCCAGTTAAAGAGCCAGATATAATTGTTAGAATTGAAGATCCATGTCAGATGACCTATACCAGCGGAACAGAATCAAAACCTAAAGGCGTTATCTTAAATCATCAGTCATTAATTGCTCAGTATTTAAGCATGATAATAGATGGCGGTTTTGAACCTTCTGATATATGTGTAAATGCTCTTCCAATTTACCATTGTGCTCAGAGAGATGCATTTATGACTCCTGTTTTTTACATTGGCGGTACAAATATTTTAATTAGACCTGATATTAAGGAAATGATGGAAAATATATCAAAATGGAAAGGTACAATGTTTTTTGCTCCTCCAACAGTATGGATAGGAATATTGAGACATCCAGATTTTAAAAAATATGACATGTCTTCTTTAAAAAAATTATATTATGGTGCTGCAATAATGCCTACAGAAATAATTAAAGAATTGTTTGAAAAGTTTCCAGGCTGCAAATTGTATAACTGTTATGGACAAACAGAGTTAGCTCCACTACACACAATTTTAAAATCTGAATATGCATTAACCAAACTTGGTTCAGTTGGAATTGCAACATTGAATATGGCAACGAGACTTGAAGATGATAACGGTAATCCAATTGAAGAGCCAGGAGTTATTGGTGAAATATGTGGAACAGGTCCTCATGTAATGCTTATGTATTTCAAAGATTTTGAAAAAACAGAAGATGCAATGAGAGGCGGATGGTTTCATTCTGGAGATTTAGGAGTAATGGATGAGGACAGATTTATTACTGTTGTTGATAGAAAAAAAGATATGGTAAAAACAGGTGGAGAAAATGTTTCAAGTAGAGAAGTTGAAGAGGCAATTT
>JALUZI010000043.1 GCA_027012045.1 Desulfurococcales archaeon | reverse complement strand
AATATATGCTGGTGATGTTAGAAAAGTAATGAGGGGGAGCAAATGAAAAAAATTTTTATTATTATTTCTTTTTTTCTTTTAATTACCACACTGAAAGGAGGGGGAAAGATGAATTTCACTACAACATCCTTCAATCCAGGAGATTTTATTCCTTCAAAGTACACCTGTGATGGTATTGATATTTCTCCAGAATTAAAATGGAGTGGAGCGCCTCAAGGTACAAAGAGCTTTGTTTTAATAATGGATGATCCAGATGCTCCTGTTGGAACATGGGACCATTGGGTTGTTTATAATATTCCTGCAAGTGTAACTGAATTGCCAGAGGGAGTTAATATTGAATCAATTGGAGCAATTCATGGTAGAAATTCATGGCCATCTGATAATGAAAGATATAGAGGACCTTGTCCACCTCCAGGAAAACCTCATAGATATTTTTTTAAACTTTATGCTGTTGATATCCCAACTAACTTTAATAAGGGTTTAACAAAAAAAGAAGTTCTTAACAGAATAGAAGGGCATATATTAGATAAAGCAGAATTTTATGGTTTGTATAGTAGATAAATATTAAAAGAGCAGGGGAAAATAGCTCCTGCTCTTTATTCTAAAAACTCTCTTGGATCTGTCAAATAACCAGTTATTGCAGTCGCTGCTGCTGTTGCTGGTGAAGATAGATATATAAAACTATTTGGGTTCCCCATTCTGCCTTTAAAATTTCTATTTTGGGTTGAAAGGCAATTTTCTCCATCTCCTAATATCCCTTGATGAACTCCAACACATGCACCACATCCTGGATTGTTTATAGATGCTCCTGCATCGTTGAATATTTTTAAAAAACCTTTTTCTAAAGCCTTTCCATATACTGTACGAGAAGCTGGTGTGACAATTAATCTTGTGCCTTTTGCTATTTTCTTCCCTTTTAAAATTTTAGCTGCAATTTCTAAATCTTCTATTCTACCATTTGTGCATGTGCCTATAAAAACCTGATGGATTTTTACATTTTTACAATCTTCGTGAGAAATAGGTCTTGTAT
>JALUZI010000042.1 GCA_027012045.1 Desulfurococcales archaeon | reverse complement strand
GACACGACGCTGATGACCGTGGTCAGGAACTGTGCTAGTATAGCGTCTATCACACTGTTGGTCTCTAGGATTATCTTGTTTATCCTGCTCCTGAGCTCGTTTACCTGTTTTATATGCTCCTTCGCTCTACTGGTGCTCGGGTCTGTCAGGTTCGTGGAAACTTTCGGTAGGAGTGTTGCGAGTTTATCTATGATTTCGAGTATTTCCTTGCTCGGCTTCTCCTTCCTCTTCATCAGTATTTGCGTCACACTGTAGGAGGCCTCTGATATTATTCCTAGGAGGCTTGTGCCTAGGAGGAGGCTGTATATCCTGTTGTCATCCGCTCCGGGAACCATCCGGGAGCTGAGGTACTTGACTATCAGGTGCTGAAGCCTGAATATCTCCTCCCTGAGCTCCTCGGTTAGTGGGAGTATGTCCCACTGCCCCTTCGCGGCCTTTGAGAGTATCTCGAAGATCTGTGAAACCGAGATTCCCATGCTCTTAATGCTTGTCAACGGGTTAACCGTTTCCAGGTTCATTATGTTCTTAGCCCTTATCTTGTCCTTGTCGATGTAGGATAGCTCTATTCCTATGAGCCTGGACGCCTGCTTCTTAAGTAGTAGCTGGACCTCTGGAGGTAGCCCCTTCAAGTCTATTATGTAGTCGTTGTAGCCGAGTATATAGAGGCAGTTGGCGGCAAGCGGAACCACCTTGGGATCCTTCAGCTTCCCAGCCTCAAGTACCGGCGGCTCCCCTAGTTTCTCCTCTGTCGGCTTGATTATTCTGAGGGAGTCACCCTCCTCTATAACATACAGGACGTCACCCTTGTCGATGCCCTGCTTTTTAACCCACGCCTTGGGGAGGGCTAGGACGAGGCTGCTCGTCCCTAGTTTCTGGACTCTCCTGGGATGAGCGATCACGCTACTTCACCATTATACAACTATTAGCATAGAAGCCTCTTAAATATATATGTATACACACGTATTTCCCAATCAAATATCCACTAATAAAAATCCCGGAAGTTAAGAGGAGTCTATACAGGGTTAAAGGTATGAAGTGGCCCGTTGAGACAAAGCCTCTACTCGTATTCTGGGAGACCACCAAAGCCTGCAAACTGGCCTGCAAGCACTGCAGAGCAGAAGCCATAGAGAAACCATTGCCAGGCGAGTTGTCCACCGATGAAGCGTACAGGCTCATAGACATGATAACAGAGTTCGGCAAGCCCTACCCGATACTAGTCCTAACAGGCGGAGACCCGCTGATGAGGAGGGATATAAAAGAAATCGTTGAATACGCCGTTGGGAAAGGATTGAAAACCGCCCTAAGCCCAGCGGTCACCCCTCTACTAGAAGATCAAATAGATTGGATAGCCGGCTCCGGGTTAAACGCTGTGTCAATCAGCATAGACTCACCTAGACCTGAAGTACACGACGCTATACGAGGCATTCCAGGAGTATGGGAGAGAAGCGTCAAAGTATTGAAGTCTCTAATAGAGAGAGGAGTCAACGTTCAAGTGAACAGTGTAGTTATGAACTCAACGAAAAACGACCTCGCAGACCTGCTAGCTATGATTAAGGATTTGGGGGTCAAAACATGGGAGGTCTTCTACTTGGTTCCAACCGGAAGGGCTAGCATGGACGAGATGCTCCGGCCGGAGGAGTGGGAGGACGTATCGCACTTCCTACACGAAGCCTCGAGATACGGTGTAACGATAAGGACTACCGAGGGCCCTATGTACAGGAGAGTAGCGTGGATGAGGAGTATCCTACTAAAACACGGCTATGACCCGGACAAGTACCTGAAGCCTGGACTGCTGTACCGGAGACTGGTTGCTAGACTTAGGGAGCTACTGGGACAGCCCCAGGAGACCCCCAGGGTTCCAGTGATGTTTACAAGGGACGGCCTGGGAATAGTCTTCGTTTCATACGATGGTAACGTGTACCCAAGCGGGTTCCTAAAAGCCTCCGCGGGCAACATTAGGAGGGAGCCGCTTCCACGTATATACCGGGAGTCCCAGCTCTTCAAGCTACTTAGGTCGACGGCATATAAGGGGAACTGTGGGAGGTGCGAGTTCAGGAAAATATGCGGCGGTAGCAGGGCGAGGGCTTTCGCGGTTACAGGAGACCCATTCGGCCAGGACACTGCATGCGGCTACCGGCCAGGTACATACGTAAGAGTTTTGCGTGAACTAGGGTTAAACGTGGAATTACCGGGGTAGTCAATCTTGGAGCTAGACAGTATAGACATGAGGATACTGGGGGAACTCCAATACCATTTCCCTTTGACCAAGACACCCTACAAGGACACTGCTGAGAAATTAGGGGTTCACACCGATTTTTTGCTTGAGAGACTCAGGAACCTGGCATCAGCGGGCGTGGTCAAGAGAGTAGGGTTCTACTTGAACTACAAGGCTAAAAAGCTCAAGGCGGCCTTAATAGCGGTCAGAGTGAATGGCGGAATAAATAGGATCATCGAGGCTGTTAGGAGTGATAATTATACAACGCACGCCTACCTCAGGGATCACCCCGTATACAATGTTTGGATCGTGAGCAAAAGGAAGACCCGGGAAGAACTCATTGAACTCGCCGGGAGACTAGCTGGTGAAGCAGGGACAGATAAATGGACCGTGCTATTCGGTGTGAAGACGTGGAAGCTAAGCGTGAAATATGACCTGGAGAGAGGAATCTCAAAGTCAGCTTGGAACCATGTGGTTCCACCTGAGAACCCGCCTGCTCTCTCCGACGAGGAGTACAGGATTGCCTCCAAGCTCAGAAGGCTCCCCCTAGAGGAGAGGCCCTATAGGACTATAGGGTCTGAGCTAAGTGTGGACGAGGACTATGTTTACAACACGATGATCAGCCTCCTCGAGAAAGGCGCGTTGGGCGATCCGGGGGCCGCGCTGGACGGGGGTAAAATAGGGTTCAAGGAAAACGTCATGCTCATGGCTCAACCAGGTAGAGGAGGCTACGAGGATCTATGCAGGTGCCTTGCCCGGGCAGAGTATACTACGCATGTTGTACAGAGGGAGGAGTATCCCCTGGGGTCATGCAGGTATAAGTGCTATGCTATGGTGCACGCTGTTGATAAGCAGAGGCTTGAAACGGTCATAGGTGAAATCGTGGATCGGTGCAGGCCTTCGAGCTGGCTCCGGGTTAAGAGTATACGTGACCTTAAGCCCGGGGTTGTGAGGTGAATCCATGTGATCCCAGTCACAGTTATGGTTACCGGGAAAGGCACGGTTTCGAAGCGGTTGAAGGGGGATTACGGTAGGAGGAATCCTTCAAGGTTCACCGATGTATTAAGGCCTGTTGTTTTCTGGAACATAACGTACCGCTGTAACCTGGAGTGCCAACACTGCTACATGCGCAGCGGCCCATGGGCCTCCAAACCAGAGCTGTCAGAAGAGGAAATGACCAGTGTAGCAAAGCAGATAGTCGACCAGGGAGTTCCACTAGTAGTGTTCACGGGAGGGGAACCCCTTGTCAAAGAGGAGTTCTGGAGGACAGCGGAGTACCTCTCACAATACAAGCGGCCGGCTCTCAGTTTAAGCAGTAATGGCACCCTAATAACCAGAGAGGTCGCAGGTAGACTGGCTGGCCTAGGGTTCAAGTATGTTGGAATAAGCATTGACAGCACTGACCCGTCGAAACATGATTCCTTCAGACGGGTTAAAGGAGCCTTTAGCAGGGCGGTCGAGGGGATTAAGAATACGGTTGAAGCAGGCATACCTGCAGGTATCCGCACAACTGTTTCAAAGTGGAACTACCGGGAGACGCCTAGAATACTCGAGCTGGCCGATAAGCTAGGGGTAAGCAGGGTGAGCCTATACCTACTCGACACTGTAGGCAGGGGGGAAGAACTGGCCGGTGACCTTATGACACCTGCCATGGTTGAGGAGTGGGCCGACATGCTGATAGATCTCGCCCGAGAATACCAGGATAATATTGAGATACTCGTGGTTAGAGGCAACTTCGTCGGAATATACATAGCGTGGAAGCTTGCCACAGGCAAAGAAGAGTTCGAAGAGTACCTGTCAATGATACAGGCCCAGGGTGACTGTGGGAGGAAGACCGTAAGTATATACCCTGATGGGACAGTCAGGCCTTGCCAGTTTATCGATCAAGTCGTGATAGGTGACCTTAGAAGACAGACCCTCCGAGACATATTGAGGGAGGATAATCCCCTGCTCAAGCCATTCCTGAACATTCCAAGCCATCTCCGGGGACCGAAGTGTTC
>JALUZI010000041.1 GCA_027012045.1 Desulfurococcales archaeon | reverse complement strand
CCTCCTAGACAGCATAGGAGACCGCAGAATAGCTCTCCTGGGGGTTCCATGGGACTGGAACATAACGGGCAGGCCAGGCTCGAGGTTCTCCCCCGCGACAATAAGGAAATACCTATACTCCTCCACGACCTTGCATCCAGAGCTAGGTGAACCGGCGTGCTCCCTCCGTGACTATGGTGATGTTAGGGTAGCCCCGGGAGACTGGGTTGAAACGAGAAGCCGGATCAAACTCGCGATACAGAAAGTGTACCGCGAGGAGGGTAACTTCATAGTTATTGGGGGAGACCACAGTATAACAGGGCCGATAATAGAAGCACTACTCGAGAAAGGAAGAATCGGCCTATTATTCCTAGACTCACACTACGATATGAGGAGCCTCTCAGAAGGACATAGCAGTGGCACGTGGCTGAGAGAACTATACGAGAAACACGGGTCAAACAAGATTAAGACCCTCCTCATAGGAGTCGGAGACTATACTAACCCTCCATACCTGAAGAAGACTGCTTCCCAGTACGGGGTCAGAGTTGTAAGCATGTGGGAAATAATTAAGAACGGCATATCAACCGCTTTAGAGGCTATAGACGAGTTCTCAGATATAGGTGTAGACCAGTACTACATAAGCGTCGACATGGACCACCTAGACCAGTCATACGCCCCTGGAGTAAACGCCCCCAACCCACTAGGCATGAGCCCGAGGGAAACCCTCCTGTTACTAGAGCATGCGGTTAGAAAGCTAAACCCTGTTGGGATAGACTTCACGGAAGTGTCGCCATTGGTCGATGTAGCAGACTCGACCAGCCGGCTGGCAGCCAGTCTAATCGCCCATTCAATACACTTCATTTGCACCGGGGTAACACGACAATGAATGTAGACCTGGTCATACACAGTATAAGGGAGCTAGTTACATTCGCTGAAACCAAGCCCGGGAAAGCCACAGAGGAGAGTGCAGGCATACTGTACGATGCTGCTGTAGCAGTGGATAAAGGAGTAATAATAGACTACGGGCCTAACGATGAAATACTACGGAAATACAAGG
>JALUZI010000040.1 GCA_027012045.1 Desulfurococcales archaeon | reverse complement strand
CTATTTGAACCATTGCATGATAATTACCCTGACCATTATCTATTACTCCAGAAATAATTGTTGGATACCCATCTTCATTGAATTTTACAAAACAGCTTGAGCCTCCTCTTATTCCCATTGGAAATCCACACATCATACCATTTGCTCCAATTCCAACGCCTCTTCCAAATGGAAGTTTTCCTCTTTTTTTATCCCACTCTATTTTTTCAGCTGCTTTTTTTATTGCTTCTTTTAATCCACAACTGTAAATTTTAGATTTTGTTGCCTGCATATCTCCTGGATTTAAAGCATTTCTTAACCTTATCTCAACTGGATCAATTCCTAACTCCTCTGCTATCATATCAAGCTGCATTCCAAGTCCACCTAAAAAAGCTCTACCATGGCATCTATACATTCCCCTAATAGGCTTATTTGTGTAAACTCTGTATGAATTTAATCTTACATTTTCCAATTTATATGTTTCTTCCCACACTAAAAATGGGACAGAAGCTGCTATTGGTCCTGTACTTGAATACGCACCACCATCCATTATAACTTTAATATCCTGAGCTAAAATTTTCCCGTCCTTTGTAACTCCAGTTTTTGCATACATTACCATTGAATGCACCTGACGGGTGCATATCATACTTTCTTCTCTTGTATATACAACCTTTACAGGTCTTCTTGCTTTTATTGATAAAAGAGAAGTTATAAAATCCAATGGGAAAATATCAGATCTGCCACCAAAAGCTCCTCCAATTGTAGGCCTTCTCACAATTACCTTATTTAATGGAATATGCAATAAATTTGAAAGAGCTTTTGCCTTTGTATGAGGACTTGCATTTGGCATCCATATTTCTATTGAACCATCAGAATGATAATATGCTATAACAGCATAAGGTTCAAGCATTCCATAAGCTTCATCATTTGAAGTAAACTTATCTTCTCTAATAAGGTAGGCTTTTTCAAAGGCTTTATCAACATCACCAACATCTATTTTTACATGAATATTAATATTATTAGGATGGTCTTCATGAATTAATGGGGCACCATCTTTCATTGCCT
>JALUZI010000039.1 GCA_027012045.1 Desulfurococcales archaeon | reverse complement strand
CGACTATCTTGGTCTGACGGAGAATCTCGTATCTAAGCCCCCTCTCCACCTCCACGAGGCTGCCAATGTTCTTAAGCTCAACCCTGCCGCCTCCACCCTCGACGCTAATGTTAGCATCCACCCTGAAGGCCCCAGGCAGCCTCGGGTCTGTAACTCCGAGATACCATAGTGTTAAGAGGAGGTTCTCCACAGCGATCCTCGCCTGCCTAGCGTCATGTAGCTCGGGTTTAGTAACCACTTCCAGTAAGCCCACACCGCTTCTATTGTAGTCTATATAGACCATTTTACTGCCGATTATACCGCCCTTCCCGTATACGGCTTTACCCGGATCCTCTTCAATGTTTATCCTGTCGAGCCCCACGCTCTTCAATTTCCAGTCAACAGGGTCAATATAGTCCAGCCTACCCCCCATACAGACCGGTGCACCGGCAACCGTCTTATACTGGGTTATCTGGTAGTTCTTAGGCAGATCCGGGTAGAAGTAGTGTTTCCTCGTGAAAACAAGCCACTCCGGTATACTGCAGTTAAGCGCCTTCGAAGCTGTAACAGCCAGCTCCACAGCCCTCCGGTTAACCACCGGCAGCGCGCCGGGGAACCCCATGCAGACCGGGCAGACGTTAGTGTTAGGAGGCTTATCCCTATAGTCGGACGGGCAGCTGCAGAACAATTTGGTTTTGGCCCCTGTTATCTGCACGTGGATCTCTAGCCCGATAGTAACCTTCCTCGCCACCCCGAACCACCTCACTCCAGCGGTGTTAGCACGCCTACCTCCCTCTCAACTATACTGGCAAGCCCGAAGAGCCTGGACTCTGAGAACTGGGGGCCCATCCACTGCACTCCAACTGGGACTCCCGACATTATACCAGCGGGCTGGACCAAGGCCGGTATACCGGCGAGGTTGGCTGTAACAGTCATAACGTCCATAGCGTAGAGTTTGAGGGGGTCACTAATCCTCTCACCCAGCCTCGGCGGGAGCACTGGGCTGGCGGGCGAGATCACCGCCTGGTAATCCTTGAATAACCTGGCCATGGAGTCCCTGATCAAA